>NZ_PIRR01000031.1:0-20015 GCF_003048555.1 Campylobacter concisus
GGTATTTATATACTATTTTACTTTATTTATATAGTATTTTATGTATATTTAATAAAATAATCCGTATAATACTTCAATGATTGAAACAAGTGACATATTTAATTTGCTTCATAATGCAGTTGAAGCAAAAAATATCGGTAAAAAGATTTCACAGGCAAAAATGGCAGAAGAACTTGGCGTTCCTATGAGGACATACCAAGACTGGAGGCTTGGTAACTCAAAGCCGCAAGCTGCTGCTGCTGTTTGCAAACTGCTATGTGAGCTTGACGATGATGAAATATTATTTGTTATCAATAAGATGAGAAAATTATTAGGAAGCTAGATGGAAAATTTAACACAAAAAGAGAGAATCGACCTTGAGAGTGTTTTTGCAGCTATTTGCACTAAAAAAGAGTCAAAACTTTTAGGTTTTTATAAAGACTTTTACTCGAGTGCGATTTTAAAATTTTACGTAGTTAAAGACAGAATTAAAAAAATAAAAATCAAGAAAAATTAGTTTTATATTATTTGAGTAGAAAAATATTTTTTGACACATTTAAAGATTAATAATTTAGATAAATTCTCCTTAAATATTGACTTTATTTAAAGAGAATTTGCCGACTTATTTTTTACTAAATTTAGCTAGCGCTCTTTGGTAGTCCTCTTCACTATCGATGCCGATACTTTGGCTCTCAACCTCTAGCATCGCTATCTTTTTGCCATTTTCTAGGGCACGGAGCTGCTCAAGTTTTTCTGTGTTTTCAAGGCTTGAAGGCAAGAGGCCGCAAAACTCTTTTAAGCTCTTTACGCTGTATCCGTAGATGCCAAGGTGAGCCTTATAACTTTTACAATCGCTTCTGTTAAATGGTATCCTAGATCTTGAAAAATAAAGTGCATATCCCTCAAAATCAGTCACTACCTTAACTAAATTTTTATCATCTGCAAACTCATCGTCCATCTTTTTATAGCAAGAAAACATAAAGGCTTTTTCTCTGTTTTGCTCGCAAAAAGCCCTAAATTTAGCGATATTCTCAGGCTCAATAAATGGTTCATCAGCCTGAACATTTATGATAATCTCACTCTCACTTAGTCCCAAAATTTGTGCTGCTTCGTTTATCCTGTCAGTGCCACTTTGATGATCTTTGCTAGTTAGCACAGCTTTTATACCGTGAGCCTTGGCGATATCAAGCACACTTTGCTCATCCACAGCAACCACCACATCATCCACGCCACTTACTCTAAGAGCCGTTGCCACAAACATTGGCACGCCATTCATCTCTTTTAAAATTTTATTACTAAACCTTGTTGAAGCAAGGCGAGCTGGAATGATTATCATCGCTCGATCCATTCTAGGACGCACTTTTCGATCTCGTCCTCTTTTATGATATTTTTGTGTAAAATTTTCGCGCTAAATAGCGAGTTTATCGAGCTTGGCACGCTATCATTTAAGATTTTAGCGGTCTTTGCCAGCGCATCTTTTTCATCTTTTGTATCTTTGATCTGGCACGCTTTGATCATGCTTGGCGTAAATTTCACCCAGTGCGCGGTCGATGTAATGACGTTTATGCGGCTAGTATCCACCATTTTAAAGCAAGTAGCTGTATGTGGATCGATCGCGTAGCCGCCCCTTGCGAGCTTTGCGATGTATACCTCGCACTCTTTGTCGTCGCACCAGCTAGCCTCAAAGTCCTCTTTTAGTGCTTCAAGCTCCTGCTTGCTAAGTTTATAAGATTTATCTTTAGCTAGACTTTGCATAAGCTCATTAATTCTAACGCTACCAAATTTATCAAACAGCAAACGCTCAACGTTTGAGCTGATCAAAATGTCCATTGCCGGACTTATCGTCTTAACTAGTTTTTTGTCCCTGAGGTCGTAAACGCCGGTAGTAAAAAACTGCGTCAAGATATTGTTTGCGTTTGAGGCGATCTTGATCTTGCCGATCTTTGCGCCCATTTTTTTAGCGTAATACGCCCCAAGTGCGTTGCCGAAATTTCCACTTGGCACGATGATGTCAAAGCTCTCATTTGCCTTAAGCGCCTTTTGCTTTAGTAAATTTGCGTAGGCGTAGGCGTGGTAGATGATCTGAAAGAGAATTCTGCCAAAATTTACCGAGTTTGCCGCGCTTAGCTTAAGGCGCTTTTTCTTCAGCTCGGCCTTAAATTTATCATTTGCAAGCAGTGTTTTTAGCGCCCTTTGAGCGTCGTCAAAGTCGCCTTTTATGCCAAAAACCTTTAAATTTTCACCTTGTATGGTCTGCATTTGTAGCTTTTGAACCTCGCTCGTGCCACCATCTGGATAGAGGCAGACAACCTTTATATTTTCGTCGTTTGCAAAGGTTTGAAGTGTCGCAGGACCTGTATCACCGCTAGTTGCACACATGATAAGGTATTTTTCACCTCTTTCCTTTGCTAGCTGACTAAGAAGTGAGCCAAAAGGCTGAAGCGCCATATCCTTAAATGCCCTAGTTGGGCCGTGATATAGCTCGTTTACGTATAAATTTTTATCTATTTTTTTAAAAATGACTGGATGTTTTGGATCATCAAAGCTTGCGTATCTCTTGACTGCCTTTTTGAAAAACGCCTCTGGTACATCAAATTTAAATAACGATATGATATAAAGTGCGAGTTTCTCGTAGCTTAATTGTGAGAGCTCTTGCCACTTTGATTTTGTTATCTTTGGAAGCTTTTTTGGCGCATAAAGTCCGCCGTGAGCGGAGCTTGGGCTAAGCATAGCTGTGCTTAAATTTACATTTTTTACCTTTTCATCTTTCACGCTTCTAGTTGGTGTTAGTCTCATTTTTTACCTTTTTTGGTTGATTTTTTTATCCATTTTTCATATTTTTTAAAGATATCTTTTGGCTTAAGTGCCAAAATTTCTGGGGTTTCGTAGCTGTGGTGCTTTCTTATAAATTTAGCTACTTTTTTAAATTTCACGTCCGTTTTTATGAGTAAAATTTGCTCTTTTTCATCGCAAAGCTTCTCTTGCCAAAGATAAATGCTTTTTGCGCTAAAGCTACTCACACAAGCTGCAAGTCCCTTTTTTACGAGCTTTTTACTTAGTTTTTTTGCCTCTTTTTTCTTTGCGACCGAGGTGATTAAAATTCTCATTTTGATCTAAATTTTCCTTTAAGAAAGTGGCTCATTATAACAAAATGGGCTTAAATTTGCTGCGCCAAAACCTTTTTAAACTCTTCGCTTAGCGTAACTTCAAGCGTTATAAGCGATACTCTCAGCCCAAAGTCCTTTGCCTTTACGTAGTCCTTTTGCGTCATCAAAAGCGAGGTCGCACCATATCTTTTTAAAATCTCTTTTAGCTCATCTTTTGAAAAATCATAATGGTCAGGAAAAAAGACGCAAGCCACACACTCATCAAAAAATGACTTAAGACGCTCTGGATTTGCTATGGCAGTAACTAGAACTATTTTTTCGCTTTTATTTAAAATTTCACTCTTTCTGAAATGAGTTTGCCCTTCAATCGCTATAAAATCACCAAATTTATAAAAACTAAATGGATATCTATAAGCTCCACTTGGCAGGCAAAATTTTAACCTTGGCTCTGGGTTTGGGCGTATTAGAATGTCAAATTTGGCTATGTCAAATTTAGAAAATCCGTCATCTAGCAAAATATACTTCGCACCGTGAGTTTTGGCGTACTCTATAGCTATTTTTCTATCCTCACTCACGACTACATTTGCGTTTTTAAGACTTGTGGCATATATCATCGCCTCATCGCCACTTGCTGCTACGTCAAGTAAAATTTCGCCATTTCGAGCGACAACTTGCATGCCTTTGCTTTTTCTTTTATAGCCTCTAAGAATTATAAAAGCGCCCTCGAAATTTTTAGCAATTGCCACGCAAAGTGGAGTCTTACCACTTCCTCCAAGTGTCAAATTTCCCACGCTTATTATCTTTATGCCAAAGTCTATTTTTCTAGCAGTAAATTTCTTAAGAACTACAATAAAAAAATAGATAAAGCTTAGTGGTAAAAGTAAAAATGCCAGTAAAATTTGAAAGAAATTTGGGCGAAAAAAATATTCATTCGCCCAAGCATGCAAGAAAATATTTAATTTCTTAAACACGAGTTTTAGAAATTTCTTTTACTTTGTTGCAGACGTATTGCACCTCTTCGTCACTCAAACTATGATAAATAGGCAGTGACAATACTTGCTGATAATTTTTTAAAGCATTTGGAAAATCATTTACTTTAAGTGAGTATTTGTTTTTGTAATAACTTAGTAAATGTATCGGTATGTAGTGCAATGATGTGTGAATGCCGTGCTCCAAAAGCTCTCTAGCAAAGCCATCACGATTTTTGTTTATCTTAATAATATACTGAGTATAAATATGCTCACGTTTTTTGACAGGGATTGTTATATTGTGGCACTCACCAAGCTCTTTATCATAAATTTTTGCGATCTCTTGTCTTCTTTGTATGAGCTTGTCTGTTCTTTCTAGCTGCGCAATAGAAAATGCTGCATTTATCGAGTTTATATCATACTTTAAGCCAATATCTACGACATCATAAATATAACTCAAGCTACCGAATTTATCAATGCCATTTACAAGAGCATAGTTTCGAAGCAGTTTTGCTCTTTTATAAATTTCCTCATCATTTGTCGTAAAAAATCCAACCGTTGATATAGGATTTTGCACACGCGAATGTGTTTGAAAGCATGACAAAAAGGAGTCTGAACCAACTTTTTTACCATTATATGTTAGTCCCATACCGCGATTTGCATCATCTAAAATTTTTACGCCGTATTTCTCACAAACCGCCGTTATCTCATCCATCCTAGCACTTTGACCTGCGATATGAGAGATAAAAGCACATTTTAATTTTTTATGATTTTGCTCTTTTAGCACTTTCTCAAGGGCGTCTGGGCAGATATTAAAATCTTCTTCATCAACATCCACAAAAATAGGCTCAGCATCAAAATGTCTAACAGCTTGCGCAATGCTAGGAAAAGCATTTATGGAGCAAATGACCTTATCTCCGCGTTTAGTGTCAAGCGCGCTTAGTGCCAAGTGATGTGCGGCTGCGATATTATTTGTGGTAACTACAAATTTTGCACCAAAATACTCTTTTAACTTCTCTTCAAATCTAGCAACGATATTAGTAGTATTTTCAGAGTGCAAAGCCTCCTCAATAAGCTCACTTTCACGCTCAGTGATAGTTGGTCTATAAAACGGAATCTCTCTCATCTTTAATCCTTTAAATTTTCACTATCAACGGCATTTGTCGTTTAAACCTGTTTGAAACAACTCTATTTTCTATATCCGATACTGCTTTTAATCCGAACTTTTTGATGACTTGCTCCTTGTTATTTTCTAAATTTTCTAAAATCTCATCAATAACAGCATAACTGTAACCTATGTCGCCTTCGTCACTTTGTCCATCCCACAAATCAGCCGAAGGTACTTTGTTGATAAAATTTTTATCAACCCCAAGATGTTTTGCAAATTCAAAAATTTCACTTTTGTAAAGCTCTCCGATAGGATTTATCGCACATGCCAAATCCCCAAATATTGTACCGTATCCAAGCATAAGCTCACTTTTGTTGCTTGTTCCGATAACTAGAGCGTTTATACTAGATGAATAATCATAAAGCAAGCTCATTCTAACTCTAGCTGCTAAATTCCCTTTTCTTAAATTGCTTAAATTTACATCTATCGTTTCGTAAAAGGCATTTAAAATACCCTCTATGGATAAAACCTTATATTTTATGTTTAGTTTTTCGCATAAATTTAAGGCATCGTCCATATTTTGTCTGTTTGATGATGCTGTTGGCATGATGAGTGCATGAGTTTCATTTGGTTTTGCTCTTGCACACAAAGTCGCTACTACAGCAGAATCAATACCTCCACTAACACCCAACAACAAATTTTTATCTTTAGTTTTATCTTTTAAGCTTAAAACTAGAGTTTCTTCGATTTTTTGATACTCCTTCATTCTTCCTTTGCCTAGATTTGCTTCCTTTTGCAAAAATTATACTAATTAAATTTAAAATTTTTCTTTAAGTTTAAGTAAAAAGATGTAAAATTTTAAGAAATAATAAATTTAAGGTAAAAAATGAGAGTAATACACAAAAGTTTTGGAGATTTTGGCACTAATTGTTACATCGTTACAAAAAATGATTCATCTTTAGTGATAGATCCAGGAGATGGGGCAAAAGAATGGGTTTTACAAAATGCCAAAAATTTAAAAGCCATCCTTTGTACTCATGGGCATTTTGATCATATTTTTGATGCTAGTAAGTTAAAAGATGAGCTAAAAATTCCAGCTTATATTAATAAATTTGATGCTTTCATGTGTGAGAGTGATATTTTTGGTTATATGAAAAGTACTTTTACTCCAGATGTTTTGGTTGATAATGATGAGAATTTTAACATTGATGATTTTTGCATCAAATTTCATCATTTTCCAGGACATACACCAGGCTGCTCGATGATAGAGATAGATGACATGATGTTTAGTGGGGATTTTTTATTTAGAGGAAGCATAGGACGCTGGGATTTTCCTTTTTCAGATAAAAATGAAATGTTAAAAAGTCTAGGAAAATGTAAAAATTTAAAAGGTAACTTCACGCTTTATCCAGGGCACGGAGAAGTCAGTACACTAAAGACCGAGCAAAACAATATTGGTTATTGGATAGGTATAGTAAAAAATAGCTAAAAATTTCGGTGGTATTAATTTCAAATTTCAAGCTTCTAAAGTACACTTAATCACTATTAAAAATTTATATTTTTATAAAACTAAGAGTCAATCAAAAAGAGTAGAGAAATTTTAGGAGTCTATTAAATTTTAAAAAGGTCCGAGCGAAAGCTCGCTCGGATAAAGGTTTTAGAAGCTATATTTTGCTTCAAATCTTATACGATTTTGTTTATAGTTTTCACCATCTTTTTTGTCTTTAGCAGCTGCATACCAAGTTAGGAAATTAAGTTTTTTGCTATATTTGTAACTAGCTTGTGCATACCACTCATTTCTTTTTGCTCTCTCTTTATCAAGAGCATAGCTTGTGCCTTTACCTTGAGTATAACCAGCACCAAGACCAAATTTATCTATATCATATCCAGCATTAACAAACCAGTAATCGTTGTCACCTTTGATATTATTGTAGTATTGTTTGCCACCACCACTCATTACGCTATTTAGTATTTTAGTTGGGTTGATTAGCTGACCATTTGCATCGATTGATGTAAATGCGATTTTACCACTATTTCTAGCATCATTATCTTTATTTTTAGCGTCAAATTCTAGGTAACCAGCATTAAATTTAGCACCAAATAGTTTTGTTCCAGCTTGAACAGCCCAAAAGTCAGCATCAGCTACTTCTTTGTGATCTGAATCGCTAT
Source organism: Campylobacter concisus (assembly GCF_003048555.1). GTDB lineage: Bacteria > Campylobacterota > Campylobacteria > Campylobacterales > Campylobacteraceae > Campylobacter_A > Campylobacter_A concisus_AO. The sequence continues at coordinate 7,332 of NZ_PIRR01000031.1, forward strand.
AAACATATTGACCTTTTAGGTTTAGATTTATATCGTCGGTTACATTAAAACTAAATGCTGCCTCAGCACCATAAAGTGTTGCTATTTCTTGTAGATTTGCAATAGCCACCTTAAATGATACTGGATCATAGCTACCAACAGCACCTAAATAATAGAGGTTAGCAGGGGCATCATGAAAAGTTGCGCTATTAGTTACAGTAGTTAAGAAAGGTCCATCTACTTCATTATCATTGTTTTCTATAGCATCATAAGCAGCAGCTGTTAAAGTAAGACCAGACACATCTGTACTTACCACTTTTAAACCAGTAGCTGCTATATCACCATCATCATAGAAAGTTTTGATAAGTTGTTTGCCTGCTGTAATAGTAGTGTCAGATACTTTGTATCCTAGATACATCTCATATACACCAAAAGAATTTGTTGTATTTGTTTTATCTGTACCAGTTGCTACTTTATTGCCTGAATCATCAGTAGCAGCATATCTTAGTGTCAATACACCAAAGAAATTATCATCAATAGCGGCTTTAAATGATGTTTGCATTCTAAAAGCATGGCCTGCAGTATTACCTTTTACAGTATCAGCTGTAGTTTTCTTAGTACTATCATTTGTATAACGATATCTTGCAAATCCTGAAAGATCTACATTTTTTATAGCTTCTTCAAGTGGAGTTGCACTTGCAACGCTTGAAAATGCACCTAAAGCAACCAAAGCAGCTAAGCTAACTTTTGTAATTTTCATCTAAATCTCCTTTTGATAAAAAGTTTTGAAAGGATATTATCATAGAAAATTAATTTTATTGCTTAATTTTCCTTAAAAATTTAAAAAATGTTACCAATTATTTACCAAAATAGGATAATGAGATAAAGATTGTCTTTTTAAAATTTCGTTTTATTTGGGATTAAAAATCAAAAATTTTTACTTACTTTTAGCTATTAGCCTTAGCTTCTTCTCGTTCTTTTTTCTGCCTTGTAGCAGCTTCTTTTTGGATATTTTTTTGTTGAGCCAAGAAGATATGCTCTTCAAGTGTGACAAGTTGAAATATTCCTTCAAAAATTTTTATATCTTTAACATATCCAAGCACTTTTACTTCTCTTTTTCTACTCTCTTCAAATCTTGCTTGTGCGTCAAATTCTACTACATCACCGAGCTTTAGCGGTCCAAAGAAATTTATCCTAGCTCCGATACTAACGCAAAATTCTTCATTAATAGCTAAAAGTGCAGCATGATTTGCTCCCATAAAAATAAACCCACTATGAATAAGTCCCTCAGTATCGCACACCATATCATCCGTAGTAAAAAATCTAGTCTTTGCGTGATTTTTTTCAAGTAAAAATGCCGTTCCACTAAAATTTAGCTTTGTAAGTGGAGCGGTTTTGATCTCGTTTCTTAATGGATTTTCATCTTCTGGTAAGATTATTTGCGATTCATCTTTTACATCATAGATATTTTCTTCTGCCATTTTTATCCTTAAATTTTAACTCTAACATATGCTCTTTTTGGCGCTGGGTAACCCTCGATGGTCTTTGTAATGTCATCTGGGTCTAAGAAATTTCCAAGACTCTCACCATCTATCCACTGCGTTTTTCGCTGCTCATTTAGATCAGTAGCCTTTGTATCAAGCAAGGTAAAGTCCTTAAATTTAGCCCTCTCACACCAGTTTTGAAGTGCCGAGAGTGTCGGTACAAAGTAGATATTTGGAATTTTTGAGTATCTATCCTTTGGACTTAGCGCAAAGTCACCATCCATATCTATATACATAGTATCTAAAAATAGCTCGCCACCTGGATTTAGCGCGGTTTTTAGCTCTTTTAACATCTTAATAGGATCACTTCTGTGATATATCACTCCAAGACAAAAAATCGTATCAAATTTCGCTGCGTATTCAGGCAAGTTCTCAACGCCAAGAAGCTCATAAGCGATATTTGAGCGAATAAATTTGTTTAAAAATTTAAACTGCAAATATGTATGCACGCTAGGATCAAAGCCGGTTATGCTTTTTGGACCGTACTCAAGCATCTTAAACATATAATATCCATTATTACAACCCACATCAGCCACGCTTTTGCCAGCTAAATTTAGATGCGGGGCGAGGATATTAAATTTAATAAAACTTTGCCACTCGCTATCTATATATATATCATCAATTTCAAATGGCCCTTTTCGCCAAGGCTTTAGGCTAAGGGCGAGATCAAAAATTTCATCTTTTTTAGCTTGGTCTAAATTTTTAAATTTCACATTTACACTATCTTTTAGCTCAAGCTCGCAGTCAAAATTTGCTAAATTTTCTATCCTATTATAAATTTGCTTTTGCTGCTCGTTAAATTTGCTAAGATCCACGCTATTTCCAGTCGACGATGTTGTGCGGACACTCTTTTTGGTAGGTGCCAGTCGCGTCATAATACTCTTTACAATCATTATAATATTGAGTCGAAACTCCGCGCTCATTCATATAAAGACAACCGTTGAAAAATAGCGCTATAAAGCCTAAAAATATAATCTTTTTCATGTGGCGGATTTTATCATAAATAAAAATTTTATGCTAGAATAGCAGGCAGTTTTAGAGCCAAGTTTGGCTAATATTAAGCAAAAAAGGCATTTTATGCAAAGAAGAGATTTTTTTAAATTCAGTAGTTTTTTAGGTGCAGCGAGTCTGCTTCCAAGTGTCACTCTAGCTAGCGATGAGCCAGCAAACCCAGTGGTTAGAAATTTTGATGTAAATTTCAAACACCAACTTCTTGAAAAAGGCAAAAGCTCAAGAATTTGGCTACCACTCCCACTAAGCACCACTTATCAGCAACTAACCCAAGACTACGTCATAAACACAACCGCTAAAAACGTCTATATTTCAGATACGCTAATACCTACAATGTATGCTGATTTTGAAGAAAATGAGCCAAGACCTATCTTAAATGTGCAGTTTAAAATTCAAACAATAGAGCGTAATACTGACTTTAGCAAGGTAAATTACGATCCAAATGAGAAGGTTGATCCTGCAGTTTTAGAGTTTTTAAAACCAACTTCACACATCCCAACTGACGGCGTCGTAAGAGCTAAAGCGCTAGAGATAGTTGGAAATTTAAAGGGCGACTTGGAGCGCGCAAAAGCGATCTATACGTGGGTTGCAAATACTATGCAGCGTGATAACAGCATCCTTGGATGCGGCACAGGCGACGTTAAAGCAATACTAGAAAGCGGAAAACTAGTTGGCAAATGCACCGACATAAACTCAGTTTTTGTGGGACTTTGCAGATCAGTTGGCATCCCAGCAAGAGAAATTTTTGGTATCAGAGTTGGTCAGTCTAGATTTTCAGATCAAATGGGTAGCGCAAAAGACGGCGTGGCTAAAATTTCAGGCGGACAGCACTGCAGGGCTGAATTTTACCTAAAAGGCTATGGTTGGATACCGGTTGATCCAGCGGATGTCACAAAGGTAAGACTGGGCGAGAAATTAACAAATGACGACGCCAAGATCGTAGCTGTGAGAGATTACTGCTTTGGTAACTGGGAGATGTGCTGGATAGGCTTTAACTACGGCCGCGACTTTATCTTAAAGCCAACTCCAGAGCAAACTCCGCTAAACAACTTTGGCTACCCATACGCTGAAGTTGATGGCAACACACAAAATTATTATTCGCCAAAAGAATTTAGCTACGACTACGTCTCAACCGAGCTAAAATGAGAGCCTTTTGGCTGATACTAACATCCATAGGTAGTGCTATCGGCGCTACCTTGTGCTGCTTGCCGGCACTTCTTTTCTTGCTTTTTGGCACTTCTTTTTCATTTCTATCTTGGACACAAAATTTATATGAGTACCGCGTCCCTTTAAGCGTCGTGGCGGTCATTTGCTTTGTGATTTCAGGAATTAGTCTATTTTACAAGCCAAAAAGCTGCAACTTAAGCTATAAAAAGAAAAAATGGATACTTATATATATACTTTTTGGAGTGATTTTGCTTTTACTCCTTACATACCCAGAGCTTTTAGGAGAAATTTATGCATAAAATTTTAGCTTTAGCCTTTCTTGCACTTAGCTGCTACGCTGATAAAAAGATAGAAATTTCAGTGCCTAGCATGCACTGTCCACTTTGCACAGCAATTGTTAGAAAGGCTGCTCTTAGCGTTGAGGGCGTGAAAAAGGCAGATGTATCGCTAAAAGAGCGAAAAGCTGTCGTTATAGCAGATGATAAGGTCGATGAAAAAGAACTTTTAAAAGCAGTCGATGCGACTGGCTATAAGGGCGAGATAAAATAAATTTACGGAGGCAAATATGTCAAATAGTGAAATTTTAAAGAAATTTGAGACACTTGCTGCGATACCACACTGCAGTTATGAGACCGATAAGATGCGTGATTTTCTAGCTAGCTATGCAAAAGATAAGGGCTGTGAGGTCGCAGTCGATAGTTTTGGCAACATTCATGCGTTTAAAGGCAAGCCAAAAATTTGCTTGCAAAGTCACTACGATATGGTCTGCATGGGTGATGCTCCAAAGATTGAGATAGTTTATGGCGATGATGGCTACATGAGGGCTAAAAACTCATCTCTTGGGGCAGATAACGGCATCGGCGTGGCTATCATGATGCAGATGATAAGCGAATTTGACGACATTGAGTGCCTCTTTACAAACAACGAAGAAGTCGGCATGATCGGAGCCTCTGGCTTTAGTGGCGATCTCAAAGCCGATAAGCTTTTAAATTTAGACAGCGAAGAAGACGACCGCGTCACTATCGGCTGCGCTGGCGGTGTAAATTTATTTGCCACTACCTCGCTTAATAGCAAAAAAACAAAAGATAGCACACTTTATGAAGTAAAAGTGAGCGGCCTACCTGGCGGACACTCTGGCAACGAGATACATAAAAATATCCCAAATGCGATCAAGGTTTTGGCGGCATTTGTGACTAAAAATGGCTGTAAGCTTGTCAAATTTGAAGGTGGCGAGCGAAGCAACTCTATCCCAAGTGGCGCAACCGCACTGGTTCTAAGCGATAAAGAGCTAAAGAGCGAGTGCGAAAATTTAAGCGTGAAAAAGCTTGGCACGGGTGAAGAAATTTTAGAAAATGGCGAGAAAATTTTAGCACTAATCAATTCATTTTCACAAGGCGTAAGAGCCTATAACTGCGAGCTAGGCATACCACAAGATAGCGTAAACCTCTCACTTGTAAAGATCAAAGATGATGGCGCACTTGAAGTAGAGTTTTTTGCAAGGTCAATGAGCAAAGATGGGCTAAATAGAATGGAATTTGAAATTTCTGAGCTTGCAAAAGCGCTTGGCTTTAAGGTCATCGCAAAAGATAGAAATCCTGCTTGGAAGCCTATAAATGATAAATTTGCAAACGACATCCTAGAAGAGCTAAAAATTTATAAGCCAAATGCAAGGATAACAGCTGTGCATGCTGGACTTGAATGTGGCGTACTTTTGGAGAAAAAAGCGGGTCTTAGCGCTTGCTCGATAGGGCCAAACATCCACTCACCTCACTCAACAAGAGAATGCTGCGAAGTTGAATCTGCGCTTTTTATAGAAAAAGTAGTTCGCGGTATCGTTAAAAAATACAACTCATAAAAAATAAAATTTGCTAGAAATTTCTAGCAAATTTTGGATTTTGAAGATTTAGGATTTTCCCGCAAGTACGAGCAAATTTATATTATTTTCCAAACTCATAGACGATCTTGCCACTTTTTATCGTAGTAGTAGCTGCGCCTTTTAGCTTTTTGCCAAAAAGCGGAGAATTTATCGATTTTGAGCGGTTTATCTTCTCATCATAAATGTACTCGATCTCAGGATCAATCACCGCAATATCAGCTAGCATGCCCTCAGCAAGCCTGCCTTTATCTTTTAAATTTAGCATTTTAGCAGCGTTTGTAGAAGTTAGCTCCACCATACGCTCTAGGCTTATAACGCCCTCATTTACGAGCTTTAAGGTAAGTGGCACAAGGGTTTGAAGTCCGATGATACCAAATGGCGCCTTGTCAAATTCCACTATCTTTTCGTCCGTGTGGTGTGGGGCATGATCGGTGGCGATAACGTCTATAAGTCCGCTTTTTAGTGCCTCTCTTACTGCTTTTACATCGCTTATCTCACGAAGTGGCGGAGACATTTTGAAATTTGTATCGTAGGCATTTTTTAAAATTTCATCGTCGCTAAAGCTAAAGTGATGCGGTGTGGCTTCACAAGTGATGTTTATGCCCTCTTTTTTGCCCATTTCGATGATCTTTAGCGAGTACTCTGAGCTTACGTGAGCGATGTGGATGTGCGCTTTGGTGAGCTTTGCAAGCAGCATATCACGGCTCACTGCGATCTCCTCTTTCTCTCTTGCCATGCCGCGAAGTCCAAGTATGGCTGAGACCTTGCCCTCGTGCATGACGCCCTGCCTGCAAAGCGAGCAGTCCTCTGAGTGGCTTATACAAAAGCTACCAAACATACTTGAATACTCAAGTGCCGCTCTCATCACGCTTGAGCTAGTGACTGGTAGTCCATCATCGCTAAATGCAACTGCTCCAGCCTCTATAAGATCGCCCATTTCAACGATCTCGTTGCCGCTAAGCCCTTTGCTGATGGCTGCTATTGGCAAAAGATCGATCAGTCCGCAGTTTTTAGCTTTTTCTATCATCGCTCTAGTTATAGAGGCGTTGTCATTTACTGGGTTAGTGTTCGCCATGCAAAGGCAGGTCGTCACTCCTCCAGCCACGGCTGCCTGCGAGCCTGAGATGATGTCATCTTTATACTCTTGACCAGGATCGCGAAAGTGCACGTGCATGTCGATAAGTCCTGGCATGACTAGCTTATTTGTAGCGTCTATAACTTTATCGGCCTCAAATTTCTCACTTCCGATTTTGGCTATTTTGCCGTTTTCTATTAGGATATTTGCCTTAAATTTCTCGTCGCTATTTACGATAGTGCCGTTAATTATTGCTATTTTCATCGTTAGCCCCTATTTTTTGCAAGCGTATTTAGTATCGCCATTCTTATAGCAACGCCGTTTTCTACTTGATTTAGTATGACTGAGTGCGTGCCATCAGCCACGTCTGAGTTTAGCTCCACGCCCCTATTTATTGGCCCTGGGTGCAACACGATCGCATCAGGTTTGGCTAGCTTTATCCTATTTTTGTTTAGTCCAAAGAATTTTGAGTACTCTCTCGAACTTGGAAACGCCACGTCTGCACCGCCACGCTCTAGCTGGATGCGAAGCATGATAATAACATCGCTGCCCTCGCAGGCTTCTTCCATATTTTTGCAAATTTGAGACTCAAAGACCTCAGCATCTTTTGGCATCATCATCCTTGGTGCAAATAGCTTTAAATTTATGCCAAATTTCTTCATCGCCCAGATGTCAGACCTTGCCACACGGCTTCTAGCGATGTCACCGATGATTGCAACGTTTAGGTTTTTATCTAAAATTTTACCATGCTCTCTTAGTGTAAAAAGATCAAGCAGAGCTTGGCTTGGGTGCTCATTTGTGCCGTCTCCTGCATTTACGACGCTAGCCTCTGTCCTATCAGCTGCAAATTTTGCCGCACCAGAGCTTGGATGACGAAGCACGATGATGTCACTTCTCATAGCAGACATGTTATTCATCGTGTCATTTAGGCTCTCGCCCTTTGTCACGCTAGAGCTTGATGAGCTGAAATTTATCGTATCAGCTCCAAGCCTCTTTGCTGCGATCTCAAAGGATGTTCTAGTTCTTGTCGAGTTTTCATAAAATGCGTTGATCGTGGTCTTTCCACGAAGATAGTCATTTTTTTTAACTTGGCTTAAATTTAGCTCCTTAAACTCTTTCGCTGCCTCTAAAAAATATAAAATTTCTTCTTTGCTAAGCTCTCTAGTTCCTATCAAATCTTTATGCTTGTAGCCCATTTTAAGCCTCTTAAATTTATTTTGCTACGAAGTCGCAAGCTGGTTGATAGCCGTTATCACAAGCTTTTTTAAATAAAGCCTTCGCTTTTTCTTCGTTCTTTGCTTCATTTGCGTCTTTATCTTTTACAAGGCCATAAGCGATCATTTCGCCTAGTTTTTCGCACGCCATGCCCTCATTTTCGTCACACATTTTTGTAAAAATTTTCTCAGCCTGAACTCTATCTTTTGCTACGCCGTCGCCGTTAAATAGCATGATCGCATTCATCGTGCAAGCTTTTTTCTCGCCCTCTCCACAAGCCTTATTAAAATAAAGATAAGCTTCATTAAAATTTTTCTTTGTATAAAGCTCATTTGCCTTGTCTAAATTTTCATTTGCCATAGCATTTAACGCAAAAACTGCCGCCGCTAAAACTAAAATTTTCTTCATATTTTCTCCTTATTTAAATAACTTTGGATGGTGTTTTTTCATATATTCAACTATCTCTATAACCTCGTCGCTACCGCTAGCGTCAGAGTTTTCTAGCGCATCATCGATGCACTCGACATAGAGATTTGCCGCCTCTTCAAGCTTGTCCTTTTTTACTCCAGCATAGTAAAACATCGCCTCAAGCACCATACTAAGCTCATAGCTAAGTTCTTCTACGCTTACCTCTTCTTCTTTCATATTTCCTCCTGTGTTTTTTTAGTTATTAGATCTACTATCTGTGCTTTGATTGGCTCGTAGCTAAAGCCATCTTTGAAATTTGCAAATAATCCGCCGCTTGCGTTCACGTGTCCGCCGCCGCCAACTAGGTGCTTTGCCATGGCGCTAACGTCAAGCTTGCCATTTGCGCGAAAACTTAGCGTTTTTTTATTTGTCACATCGATAAAGAAGTCAAATTCAGGATTTGCCACCAAGAAGTCGTTGCCGATGACCGAAACATTGCCGACATTGTAGGTTAAAATTCCTTTATGATCTTTATAGTTTATGCTAAATTTCTCTTTATTTTCACTAAGTTTTTTTACTACATAGTTTGAGATTAGATTGCTTAGAGTATCGTCTTTATCCTCTTTGAAAAATGACTTCTTAATAGCATGCACCTGCATGTCAAGCCCGATATAATCGTTTTTCTCGTTAAAAAATTTGCTAGCTTCTTTTAAGAGATGATCCATATATAGGTTATTTTCAGCTTCAAACATCACCTTGTTTATCTCTTTAGCATTTGCCACAAGTCCCAAGCAAACCTTGCCCATCTCAAAATTTTTATCATCCTTTAGCCAAATATCCACGGCATTTACGACGTCACTAAAAATTTCAAGCTCTTTGTTTTTACCAAAAATACCTGCAAAAAAGTCGTAAGTGATCTTTGTAGCACACCTTGAACTATCCAAAAAATACCATGAGTAAGCGCTCGCGCACTCGGCACCGCTTTGGTGATGATCTAGCAAAAATAGCTTTATATTTTTACCATCTATCATCTCAGTAAAGCTCTCGCACTGAGCTAGAGTTAAATTTAGATCAGTGATCAAAATGATGTTTTTATCGTCATTTGAGGCATCTATCTCAGTTAAAATTTGAGCAAATTTATCATCTATCTCTCTGCCGTAGTTTGAGTTTAGAAATTTCACATCTTTGAAGTAAAAATTTGTTATGTATTGCGCGCCGTATCCGTCAAGATCGGTGTGCGAGAGGTGATAAATTTTCATCGTTTTCCTTTATAAATTTTCTATTTCTATGACGCCAATCGTTTCAAATGGCGTATTTGCCGAGATCTCAGCAAAGCTTAGCACTACGATGTCGATGGCAAAATTTGCGCAGATATTTGCTATAAATTTTCTTAGACTTGGCTCCACACAAAGCACCATTTCACCGTGCTGACTCATCGGACGTTTCTCTTTTTCATGCCTTAGAGCCTGAACGATCGATGAAGTTTGAGCCACATTTATCATCAGGTGATACGCGCCGTCTTTATACTGCACCGCATCCATAAGCTTTTGCTGCGCAGCACTATCTAAAATGTAAAAATTTAGCTGACCTTTTTCATCAACATAAAGCGAGGTGATGACACGCGAGAGCGCTGCACGTACGTGCTCGATGATCATATCTAGGTTTTTACTAACCTCGGCGATGTCGCTAATTGATTCAAGTATACTAAGCAGATCTTTGATCGGTATATTGTCTTTAAGCAACGCTTTTAAAACCTTTTGGATCAAATTTATAGGTGCGATCCTTAGCGTATCCTCGACTACAACTGGGTAGTCGATCTTTAGTTTGTCTAATAAATTTTGCGTCTCTTGGCGAGTTAGAAGCTCAGCTGCATTTTGCTTGATAAGCTCACTCATATGCGTTGAGATGACGCTTGCAGGATCAACTATCGTGTAGCCACTAAGTATGGCGTCCTCTTTGACGCTAGCATCGATCCAGAGCGCATCCAGCCCAAAAGCTGGCTCTTTTGTCGGAATACCCTCGATATCTTCGCTAACTAGTCCACTATCCATCGCTAGAAATTTATCAGCATAAATTTCACCCTGACCGATCACGATACCTTTTAGCTTAAAGCGGTACTCGTTTGGCGGTAGTTGAAGGTTGTCGCGGATCCTTATCTTTGGCATCAAAAAGCCAAGACTTGAAGCGATATTTCGCCTCATAGCACGAATCCTCTCAATGAGATCCACATCAGCTAGCTTTAGTAGGCCATATCCTAGGTCAAGCTCTAAAATTTCAAGCTTTAAGATGTCGTTTATCTTTGTCTCTTCTTCTCTTGCGATCTCTTCGTCGCTCTTCTTTGGTACCTTAGTAGTGGCACCACTAGCAGCTGCTCCTGCCCCACTTTGCGTAGCACCTCCAGCTTTTTTAGAAACTGTTTTGTCTTTTGAAGCAAGGCCTAAATTTAGCCCACCATCTTTGGTCTGCTTGATGATGTAGCCAAGCCCCAAAAATAGCAGTGCGATAAAGCCAAGAGAAAGAGTCGGAAGCCCTGGGACAAGAGCAAACATAAATAGTATGAAGCCCACTATTAGCAAGGTTTTATAATCCCCTAATAGCTGATTTAACGTGCCTTCTGCAAAGTCCTCGTCGTCCTTGCTAGCCCTTGTAATGATGATGGCAGTTGCTGTTGAAGTGATAAGTCCTGGGATCTGGCTCACAAGGCCATCACCGATAGTTAGGATCGTATAATACTGAGCCGATGTCGCCATATCAAGGCCGTGCTGAAACGAGCCGATAGCGAAGCCACCGATGATGTTGATGATAGTGATGATGATGCCAGCGACGGCGTCACCTTTTATAAATTTAGACGAACCATCCATTGCGCCGTAGAAATTTGCCTCGCCGATGATGGCTTGACGTCTTTCGCGCGCTGTTTTTTCGTCTATTAGACCTGCGTTTAGATCCGCATCTATCGCCATTTGCTTACCAGGCATCGCATCAAGCGTAAAACGCGCTTGCACCTCACTCACGCGGGTTGAACCCTTTGTTACGACCATAAAATTTATGAGAACCAAGATACAAAAGACGATGGTGCCGATGACAAAGTTGCCGCCAACGACGAAATTTCCAAAACTTGAGATGATCTCGCTGACCGCTTCTGGGCCGTTGTGACCCTCGCTTAAGATCATACGCGTGGTTGCTATGTTTAGCGAGAGGCGAAAAAGCGTTATGATGAGAATGAGCGTCGGAAACGTGCTAAGGTCAGTCGGTTTTGGCACGTAAATAGAGATCAATATAATAAGCACTGAAATCGAGATCGAAAGTGCTAAGAAAAAGTCAAGCACCGCGCTTGGAAGCGGCACGATGATGATAGCAAGGATAGCAACGATGATGCCAACGATGCTAAGACTTTTAAACTTAACAATTGGCGCAAGAAACGGCGCAACAAGAGTTAAGATGTTATTTTTTTGCTTTGCCAACTTTACTTCTTAACGATGTCACTTAGTTTTATAGCGTCAAGCATCTCGTCGATCTTGCTTTGAAGACCGCTAAACATCGACCAAATTTGACAGCTTGAGGCTTTATTTGATGGGCAGCCATCTGCAGAAGATGAGCACTCAAAGACGTTAAGTTCACGTTTTTCAGCGCACTCTATTATCTTTTTTATGCTTAAATTTTCAGGTTCGTTATTTAGTGCGAAACCGCCATTTGCCCCTTTAAACGACTTTAAAATTCCATCTTTTGCAAGATTTTGTAAAATTTTGGCTAAAAAGCTTTTTGAAATTTTAAGTTCATTTGAGATCGTATCAACATCAACTGGAGATGATTTTTGAGATATTAAAATAAGTGAAAGTAGAGCGTATTCGCTTGCCTTTGTAAAAAGCATTTATCTTCCTTAAGTCTTTAAATAGCCCTAATTTTATTAAATTTTTACTGCATTTTTCATTAATTTTTAAAAAGCGTAGTTTTATCTAATTTTATGTTTTAAATGCTATAATCGCTCTTCCAAAATTCACCAATCAGGAGGTCATTATGGCTTTGGATTCGGCTAAAAAAGCTCAAATAGTTGCGAAATTCGCTAGAAAAGAGGGAGATACAGGCTCTCCAGAAGTTCAAATAGCTCTTTTAACAGCTAGAATAACTGAACTTACAGAACACCTTAAAATTTTCAAAAAAGACTTTTCATCACGTTTAGGTCTTTTAAAACTAGTTGGTCAAAGAAAAAGACTTTTAAAGTATCTTAAAAATAAAGACTACACTACATATTCAAAACTAATCTCTGAGCTTGGCTTAAGAGATAAATAATCCATCGGAGAGCGATCTGCTCTCCTTGCTAAATTTCTTTTATCTATTTTTTTATTCAAAATTTACAGCTCAATTTTAAAATTTTCCATCTTTAGTATTAATTTATCTACTTAGAATATGAC
>NZ_PIRR01000032.1:0-19169 GCF_003048555.1 Campylobacter concisus
GTTTAAAAGCGATTTGCAATTAAAATAGCCTAAAAATTTATAACTAAAAGGTCTTTAGTGAAACTCAAAATTGGCATTGTTGGATACAATCTGGTTGGCAAGCGGCACTATATGGAGCTGAGGCGTTCTGACAAATTTGAAGTTTGTGGAGTTTTTGATAAAGAAAATAGAGATGATGCTTGCAGAGCTCCGTTTTTTGATGAGTTTAAAAAATTTATAGAAGTAGCCCAACCACAAGCTGTCGTACTTTGTCTGCCTCAACATGAGATAGTAGAGGCCTTTTGTCAGTGTGCAAAATATTGCCAAAATATCTTGATTTCAAGGCCGATATTTAAAAGTGTAAGCGAGCTAAAAGAGATAAAATATGCTTCAGTGGTAAATAAAGTAAGAGTTTGCACCGGCGTTGATGAGCGTTTTAATCCAACCATCGTTTCATTAAAAAAGGCGCTTTTAAAGGAAGAAGAAATTTATAGCATTTCAATTGCGCATTTTAAACCACTTTGTGAGGGAAATATTATAAATGAGCTTTCACTTTGCGATATAGACCTTGCGAAAAATTTAGTAGATAGTGAAATTTGCAGCTTCTTTTATACTCAGGCAAATAAAACAAACACCAAAATATGCGACAATGTTGGAATAAACATTAAAATGAAAAATCAAATTTTGGTGAGTATTACTGATTCTTTTTGTGGCTCTTTAGAGCGTTTTAAGATAGAAGTAAACGCCAAAGAAGGTGTTTATTTTGGCGATCTTATCGATTATAAGCTTCATAGGGTTAATGAAAATGGACAGATGAATTTAAAAACCGATCCTATAAATAACGAGATAAAAGCTCAATATGATGCCTTTTATGATCTTTGTCAAAGCGGCGAAAGTAGCGAGCTTTCAAGCATTGATGATGCGATAAAAATCAAAGAGCTATTTTGATGAAAAAGGCACTTTTGCTTTTGAATATGGGTGGGGCAAATAGCCTTGCTGATGTAGAAATTTTTCTAAAAAATATGTTTAATGACCCTTATATTTTGGGTATAAAGAATAAATTTTTAAGAAAATTTGTAGCTTTTATGATCACAAAAGGTAGGCTAAAAATAGCTAAGCATAACTACGAACAAATAGGTGGCAAATCGCCTATTTGCGAGCTTACAGCTAAGCTTTGCGATAGAATTTCAAGCTTACAAAATGAGTTTGATGCAGTTGATTTTGCGATGAACTATACTTCACCATTTGCAAAAGATGTGCTTAAAAAATACGAAAATTTTGATGAGATAGTGCTTTTGCCACTTTATCCTCATCATTCACAAACTACGATAACTTCAAGTTTAGATGATTTTAAAAAAGCAAAAGATGAGCTAGAGATAAAGGCTAAAATTTTGCTTTGTGGGCCATTTTATGATGATGAAATTTATAATAAAATCATAATCTCGCACATAAATGAAGCTATAAATAATATAGATGTAAGCGATGTGGAGCTTATCTTTTCGGCTCATTCGTTGCCTCAAAAAATTATCGATAAAGGCGATGTCTACGAAAAACATATAAATGAGCATGTGCAAATTCTAAGCAAAATGATAAAAGATAGCGGATTAAACTTCAAAGAGATAAATTTAGCCTACCAATCGCGCCTTGGCCCTGTAAAATGGCTAGAGCCCTCACTAAATGAAATTTTGGCAAAGTGTAAGAGTAAAAAGGCTCTTATCTATCCACTATCTTTTTGTATTGATAACTCTGAGACCATTTTTGAACTAGTTATTGAGTATGCAAAGATTGCAAAAGAGCTAAATTTTAGCTTCTACAAGGTTGTTTGGTGCCCAAATTTTAGTGATGAGTTTGCTAGTTTTATCTTACAAAAAGCAAAAACAGCCAAAGAGACTAACTTTTAGGAATAAATCTTGCTTATAAAATATATCTCAATACAGCAAAAGGAGATATATGAAGGTACAAAATAACGACATAATCGATTATTTATTGCAATCAGGCTCAAGCAAAACTAAAGATAGAAAAAATAGTTTTGATGAAATTTTAAGCCTTGCTATGGATAAGATCGCAAGCGATGCAAAAATTTCAGATAAGATTGAACAGTTTAAAAAAAGACTTACTGAAATCGGTGCAGTTGGTTTTATAAGTGAGCTAAATTCTAACAAAATAGAAGAGAAAATAGCCCAAAAGAAAAAGGAGCTAACTGAACTTCTAGGCATAGATGATCCCGCAAAAACACAGGATCAAAAGAATGAGCTGCTTAAGATAATGGATAAAATTTTAAGTGATTACCGCAAAGAGCTAAATGTAGCACTTGCTAATCAAGCTCTGTTAGAGAAGCAAAAAAATCTTAATAGTAAGAGTAGTAACTCGGTTAATTTAAGTTCTGTTTTAAATGAGCTAGGACTTGCTTAAAATTTATATAAAAGATATTTAAGCCTATATAACTTTGCCAAAAAATCTATCTTTTTACGGCAAAGTTATGCCAAATTTTATAGCAGCCCCGTATATTATTGCGCTAATTATTCCAGCAAAAAAGCCAGCTACCATATCATCGCCCATTACGCCAAGGCCACCTTTTACATTGCGGTCGATCCTGCCTATTATCGAAGGCTTTTTGATATCAAGCACTCTAAAAAGCACAAGCGAGAGTATGAGTTGAGAGATCGTAGCTCCACTAATGGCAATAGCAAGCCAAACTCCAGCAACTTCGTCTATAACGATAAAACTTTCATCGTGAGAATTTACCTTTTTTTCAAAATCATCTATAACGCTAATGCTTACCAAAAATAGCAAAATACTAGCTAGAAAAAGCGTGGTTGATGATAAAAAATAAAGCACAAAATAAGCTACTACAGCGCCAGCAATAGAACCCCAAGTGCCAGGTGCTTTTGGCAAAAGTCCAAATCCAAAAAAAGTTAAAAATAGTTTTTGCATAAATTTCCTTAAGTCATCGAGGATGTTTGATAAAGCTTCATAAGCTCTTCGTAAAAGTCACGGTCAGTTTTGTTTTCAAGCAGTCCTGAATTTACAAAAAGATCATCGCAAAGCTTTTGCACGTCTTTGAAGCGATTTGTAAAGAGTTTGCTTAAAACTAGTGCAGAAATTTCTGGCCTCACAAGAATGGCTGGTGGCATAATGCCGTTAAATAGCAGCTCTTTGATAACATCTGGATGATATTTGATCTGATGATGTTGTCCGTGCGGGCAACTTTTGGTACTAACTAGCGTCTTGCATTTGTTGCAATAAACTAGTTCTGGCAGTACGATTACCTCTAAATTTAGGTCGTTTTTATAAATATCAAGAATCGTATGAGCTTCATTGTGATCAAAAAACATTCCAATTCCTGAGTGGTTTTGTCCGATGACTAGTTTATTCGCCCCAAATCTTGAAGCAGCGATACACTCAAGTGTTGGGTTTGCATGTGAACTAAAAAGAGTCGTGTTTTTTAGAGCAAAGACAAAGACCTTTTTTATCGGCAAATAATTTTGTATAAAATAGTCTAGCACTTGCTTTCTAATCTCGTAATCAACGTGCTTTTCTTCGCGTGTTCGTATTAAAAAAATGATTACTAAATCAGCCTTGTCAATAGTCATTCTAACAAGGCGCTCGTGAGCTCTATTAAATGGATCAGCCGTTAAAAAGACAGCCGTTATCTTTTTAGCGCCATCTTCTTTTATTAGATCATTTAGTGCATTTTTGCTTATTTGCATACTTTCATCATAAAGCTCAAATTCGCCACTAATGCCGTATTTGCCCAAATTTAGCTCTTTATCATTGCTAGCTTCGTTTGCTAAAAATATATTTTTAGCTCTCATGCTCTCATCAAATTTAAAGACCTTAGCAACATTGATGTGTCCAACGATCTTACCATCAAGACTTAGATTTACCTTTTGTCCAGGAGTAAGCTTGCTAGCAATATTTTGATTTAGCTCGCCAAATGGAGCAAATCCAAAAGAATACGGCATCGGCTCACCATTAAAATAGCCTTTCTTACTCACCTCTTTTATCTGCTCATCATCCATAAGCGAGTCGTAATCTGAGAGAATTTTATTTTTTATTAGCTCCAAAGCACCAAAAACTTCGGTATTTATAGAAATTTCACTATTTTTTCTTGCTGACGTCATATTTCTTTCTCTTTTCCCAAAGTGATTTTCTAGAAATTCCAAGCTTTTTGCTAAGTTCTGTATCAGGAAATTTATCTTGATAATTAACGATTATGTACTTTATATATTCATCTATCGTAACGATCTCATCGATATTGAAATTTTTATCGCGTCCTGAAAGTTCAAGCTCGTCAAATGGTGCTTTTTGTGTAAAATCGCTAGTTGAGATCGCGACCTTTTTCTTTTTGCAAATTTCTAAAATTTTCTCTTTTTCTTCTTGTTTTAGCTCCTCTAAATTTGTCATATAGATTAGCTCATCACCATTTTTGGCTAGTGTCTTTTCAAGCTCAGAGAAACAGGCTTTGCCTAAAAATAAAAATGGTAATTTGCAAGCTTTTACGTAGCTAAATATAAATTTATCGCTGTATCCGCTTTTGCTTGATTTTAAAAGCAGTGGAAATTTTATCTTTTTTGCCTCAAAGCTAGAAATTTCGTACTCTTTTAAAGCGTAATTTACATAGCTTTCGTAGTTTTTGATCTCGTTTTTGAAATTTCTAAATTCCTCAAAATGCTTTATCTTTCTAACTAGCTCTTCTATCATAAATGGCTTTTGGATGTAATCAACTGCACCTGCTTGGATCGGTTTTAGCACAGTGTCACTGTTGATATAGGCGATTAGTAAGATGATGATAGAGTTTTTAAATTTTTCGATAACAGGGTAAAAATCCTGCCCTGGAAGTGTGGTAGAAAGTAACACTACATCAAAATTTTCAAACTTTAACGCCTCTTTTACGCTTTTAGCGATCTCGCAGTCGTAGCCAAAATCAGCTAGTTTACTAGCCATCGAGCCAGCTAGGTAAATTTCATTTTCTACTATTAAAATTTTCATATTTGCTTCCAATTGTAAAATTTAAGGCTTGCACTTGCCATTACAGCGATCCCTTCGCATCTGCCTACAAAACCAAGCCCTTCAGTAGTCGTTGCCTTTACATTTATGCGGCTCTGGCTTAATTTTAGAGCTTTTGCTATGTTTGCCTCCATTTTTGACTTTAGCTTTGAAATTTTTGGTTTTTGCGCCATTATCGTGATATCAGCGTTTGTTAGCACAAAGCCAACACTTTGCACCCTTTTGTAAGCTTCCTCAAGCAAGTAAATGGAGCTAATATCTTTAAATTTAGCGTCCGTATCAGGAAAAAGCTCGCCTATATCGCCAAGTCCAGCAGCTCCCAAGATAGCGTCAGTTAGCGCATGAAGTGCCACGTCGCCGTCGCTGTGAGCCTTTAGCCCAAACTCATAGTCGATCTTCTCGCCACAAAGAATCAAAGGACGGCCCTTTTCAAACTCATGCACGTCAAAGCCGTTTCCAACAAAGACTTCATTTTCAGGCTCTTTTAAAGCAGAAATTTTGGCAAGATCCTCTTTGTAAGTGATCTTTCTTGCCATCTCATCACCTAAAATTTGCCATACGCTAGCACCAATGGCTCTCATAGCTGAGCTATCATCTGTGTAAATTTCACCGCTGTTAAGAGCTTTTTTAAGAAGTGCTGTGCGAGAGAGTTGTGGTGTTTGGATAAGTTTTACCTTATCTCTATCAACCACATTTTCGCCAAGATAAGCGGTGTCTGCGATCTTTAGTGCTGGAACTACACAATCAGCTTGGCTCGCTGCCTCTATAATCTTGTGAAAAAGCTCGCTTGAAATACAAGGGCGAGCGATGTCGCTAACTAAGACAAATTCGCTATTTACTAGCTCAAGCGCGTTTTTTAGGCTATCTTGCCTGGTTTCGCCGCCATCAACAAATTTATAATTTGGAGCAAATTTTGACATATATTTGCACTCTTTGCTAACGACAATGATCTCTTTAAATGTGTAAAAGCTACTCAAATTTTTAGTGGCAAATAGCCAAAGAGGATCACTTCCTATTCGAAGCCATTGCTTCTTTACTGGTAGCTCAAAACGGCTAGAATTTCCTGCTCCAAGCATTATAAGTGATATATCAAGCAAGATAACTCCTTTGAAAATTGTTACAGAATTATACATCTCAAAACTTCAAAATTTCTTTTTAAAAAAGTAAATTTTTAAAAGCTTATTTAGTTAGTTTAAATCAAAAAAGGACTAAAATGAGGTTTTTAAAAATCAAAAAAAGGCCTTATATGAGAGATAAGACGCAGATGTATTATGCTAGGCGCGGCGAGATAACGCAAGAGATGAGCTATGTGGCAAGGATCGAAGGGCTTAGTGAAAATTTGGTGATGGATGAGGTGGCAAAAGGTAGCATCATCATCCCAGCAAATATAAATCATAAAAATTTAAAACCAATGGGCATAGGCAGAAAGCTAAAGACAAAGGTTAATGCAAATATCGGCAACTCAAGCCTAAGTAGTGACATTTGTACTGAGCTTAGAAAGCTTGAAATTTGCCTAGAATTTGGCGCTGATACTGTTATGGATCTAAGTACAGACGGCGATTTAGACGCTATTAGGAGTGCGATCATCGAGCATTCAAGCGTGCCAGTTGGCACAGTGCCTATGTATGAAATTTTAAAAGAGGCAAAAGAGGTTACAAATATCACAAATGAGCTCATTTTAGAGATACTTGAAAAGCAAGCGAAGCAAGGGGTTAGTTACTTTACGATACACGCTGGCTTTTTGCGTGAGTTTTTGCCGCTTGTTAAGAAGCGTAAAATGGGTATAGTAAGCCGTGGTGGTAGCTTAAGCGCCAGCTACATGTCAAAGCTAAATAGGCAAAATCCTTTCTATGAAATTTTTGATCAAATTTTAGAAATTTGCGCAAGATATGATGTATCTCTATCGCTTGGTGACGGACTTCGCCCAGGATGCCTTTATGACGCGACAGACGAGGCACAGCTTAGCGAGCTAAAGGTGCTTGGAGAGCTTACGCTTCGTGCGTGGGAAAAAGATGTGCAAGTGATGATAGAAGGCCCTGGTCATGTGCCATTAAATCAAATTGAGTATAATATGAAAATCGAACAAGAGCTCTGCCATGATGCCCCATTTTACGTGCTTGGACCGCTTGTCTCAGACATAGGTGCAGGATACGATCATATCACGTCAGCGATAGGTGGCACGATGGCGGCATATCACGGCGCTAGCATGCTTTGCTACGTGACACAAAAAGAGCACCTTGGCTTGCCAAATGAAAATGACGTAAGAGAGGGCATCGTAGCTCACAAGATAGCAGCTCATGCCGCAGACGTCGCACTTGGCAAAGCTGGAGCTATCGAAAAAGATCATGCGATGAGTGATGCAAGATACGCGTTTGACTGGAACAAGCAGTTTGAGCTTAGCTTTGATCCAAAAAAGGCTAGAGAACTTCACGATGAAAGCTTGCCAGAAGACGCGTTTAAGAGCGCTCATTTTTGTTCGATGTGCGGACCAAAATTTTGTGCATATAAAATTTCAAAAGATCTAGAAAAAGGAGAAAAATGTTAAATAAAGAAGAGGTCTTAAATAGGCTAAAAGGTGTTATATATCCTGGTTTTGAAAAAGATATAGTTAGCTTTGGCTTTGTAAAAAATATAGAAATCGGCGATAAAATTTTAATCGAAGTCGAGATAGTTAGCTCAAGCCCAGAAGTGGCAAATGAGCTAAAAACGGACATCAAACGTGTCATGGGCTCAAACGAGTACGTGCTAAATTTGATCCAACCAAAGATACCTGAGGAGAAAAGTAACACTCAAAGTGGTAAAAATATCGCGCCACAAGTTAAAAATTTTGTAATGGTAAGCTCTGGAAAAGGTGGCGTTGGTAAATCAACCACAACGCTAAATTTAGCCATCTCAATGGCAAAACTAGGCAAAAAAGTGGGAATTTTAGACGCTGACATCTACGGACCAAATATCCCAAGAATGCTTGGCGAAGTAAATACTCAGCCACAAGTCGTTGGTAACAAGCTAAAACCGATACTTAGCCACGGAGTTGAGATGATGAGTATGGGCGTTTTGATGGAAGAGGGCATGAGCCTCATCTGGCGTGGCTCGATGATAATGAAAGCGATCGAGCAGCTGCTAAAAGACGTGCTTTGGAGCGAACTTGATGTCTTGTTTCTTGACATGCCTCCAGGAACGGGTGACGCGCAGCTAACTCTAGCTCAAAGCGTGCCAGTAACGGCAGGTGTCTGTGTCACAACGCCACAAGTGGTAGCGCTTGACGATAGCAAACGTGCGCTTGATATGTTTGAGAAGCTCCACATCCCAATCGCTGGTGTCATCGAAAATATGAGTGGTTTCATCTGCCCAGATAATGGCAAAGAGTACGATATCTTTGGAAAAGGTACAACTGAAGAGGTAGCAAAAGCTTACAACACACAAATTTTAGCTGAAATCCCTATCGAGCCAGCTGTTCGTGTGGGCGGCGATAATGGTAAGCCAGTTAGCTTTTACGAGCCAAACTCAGTCACTGCAAAACGCTACGAGAGTGCGGCTGCTAGACTTTGGGAAGTGATAGAAAATATAAATAGTGATGGCGGAGCTGATAACTCAGCAATCCAGCCCGTAAATGACGGCAAGAGTGCTTGCTCGAAGTAAAATTTACAAAAGATAAAATTTAGAGCAAATTTTAAAATTTGTTCGTTTAAAGTTGGCTACCAAAATCTAGCTTTGCTTAATGCTTGGCTTAAATTTTGGAGCCAAAATGCAATCATTTAAATTTAATAGGAGAAAACATGAAAGCGATCGTAACTGTAGTCGGAAAAGATAGAGTCGGCATCGTTGCTGGCGTCTCAGCAAAGCTTAGCGAGCTAGGGCTAAACATAGATGATATCTCGCAGACTATTTTAGATGAGTTTTTTACGATGATGGCGGTGGTTTCAAGCGATGAAAATAAAGACTTTACGGCCTTAAGAGCAGAACTTAACGAGCTTGGTGAGAGCCTAAAAGTAAAGATAAATATCCAAAGTTCTGCTATCTTTGATGCGATGCATACAATCTAAGGAAAAACAATGGACATCAAAAACGTAACCGAAACGATCTCGATGATCGAAGAGCAAAATTTTGACATCAGAACGATCACGATGGGCATTAGTTTGCTTGACTGTATCGATC
The DNA here is from genome assembly GCF_003048555.1 of Campylobacter concisus. Classification (GTDB taxonomy): domain Bacteria; phylum Campylobacterota; class Campylobacteria; order Campylobacterales; family Campylobacteraceae; genus Campylobacter_A; species Campylobacter_A concisus_AO. The sequence continues at coordinate 9,145 of NZ_PIRR01000032.1, forward strand.
CTGATATAAACAAGGCTTGCGACAAAATTTACGCAAAAATCACCACTAAAGCCAAAGACCTAGTCAAAGTGGGCAATGAAATTTCTGCCGAGCTAGGCATACCAATCGTCAATAAAAGAGTGAGCGTGACGCCTATCTCGATAATCGGCGCCGCCACGGATGCAAAAGACTACGTGATGATCGCAAAGACGCTTGATAGGGCGGCTATTGAAGTTGGTATTGATTTTATAGGTGGTTTTTCGGCCTTAGTTCAAAAGGGTTATCAAAAGGGCGATGAAATTTTGATAAATTCTATCCCGCAAGCACTAGCACAAACTGCAAAAGTGTGCTCAAGCGTCAATGTCGGCTCGACAAAAAGTGGCATAAACATGAGTGCGGTGCGTGACATGGGACGCATCATAAAAGAGACGGCAGCAGCTTCAGAGATGGGCTGTGCGAAGCTTGTTGTCTTTGTAAACGCAGTCGAGGACAATCCTTTCATGGCTGGTGCATTTCACGGTGTGGGCGAGGCTGATGTGGTGATAAATGTCGGCGTCTCAGGTCCAGGCGTCGTCAAAAGAGCGCTTGAAAAGGTGCGTGGCGAGAGCTTTGATGTGGTGGCTGAGACTGTGAAAAAGACAGCGTTTAAGATCACTCGTATCGGCCAGCTTGTGGGCCAAATGGCGAGCGAGCGCCTTGGGGTGAAATTTGGTATCGTCGATCTCTCCCTTGCTCCAACGCCAGCCGTGGGCGACTCGGTGGCTCGCGTGCTTGAGGAGATGGGGCTTGAGGCTGTCGGTACGCACGGCACGACTGCGGCACTTGCTCTGCTAAACGACGCAGTCAAAAAAGGTGGCGTCATGGCGTGCAATCAAGTTGGTGGCTTAAGTGGCGCATTTATCCCAGTCTCAGAGGACGAGGGCATGATAGCTGCGGTGCGCGCTGGGTCATTAAATTTAGAAAAGCTTGAAGCGATGACTGCGATATGCTCAGTTGGACTTGATATGATCGCCATACCTGCGGATACGCCAAGCGAGAGTATAGCTGCGATGATCGCTGATGAGGCGGCTATCGGCGTGATAAATCAAAAAACAACAGCCGTTCGTATCATACCTCTTGGACGTGAGGGCGATATGATCGAGTTTGGCGGTCTTTTAGGAAGAGCGCCTGTGATGAAGATAAACAAAGCCTCTAGTGCCGACTTCATCGCTCGTGGCGGACAAATTCCAGCACCTATTCATAGTTTTAAAAACTAAAAGTTTCTAAAAGGATGGTTATAAAATGAAAGCAGTTGGACTATTTTTTATGATTTTGCTTTTATCTGGTTGCTCGGCACTATATCCATTTTATAGCAAAGAGATGAAATTTGAAGCAGCAGGTCTTGGTAAAGATGGTATCTATAGATCAAATTTTAATAATGATGAAGACATTCTTATTAAGATGACATCAGCAAAGACAAAAGAGGGCGAAAAATACCGAATAATATATACTTTGCACATACCAAGTAATTCTACGCAGATGGATTTTAACATTGGTGATAAGTTTGTAGCAAAGTATGATTGCTCAAAAATGTATTGCGAGCCAAATGATGATCTAGACAATATAGTCGTAGAGTGGGTTGAGCCTGAAAGAGGAGTATTTTTAGGCGGTATAAATTTAAAAAATTTACGACTAATAAAGGCGTATTAAATTCATAAGGATATGTAAAAATACGAGTTTTTTAATAAATTTGATAGTAAAAAAAGAAAAATTTAACAAGGAACTAAAATGAAAATTTTATCACTGCTTACGGCGCTACTTTTTGGAGCGGTATGTGGCTTTGCAAATGACGGCAAAGTAAGAAGTATCGACATCTACGTCACGCCATACTACTCAGCAAATGCTGGCAAGGTGGAGTACGTCAAGGTCTATGATAAGATAGATGAGCTTTTAAAAAGTGGCAAAGAAGAGGACTTTAAAAAGGCTGAAAAGATCGTGCAAGACGCCCCACAAATGGTCTCTCCGATAACTCTTTTTGTTCTTTCAGCTCGCGCATACGATCTTGGACTTCGCGATGATGCGGTATTTTGGTTTTATGCGGCAAAAAACCGCGCGATCTTGCTAAGAGGCGTTATAGACATGGAGGGCGAGAAATTTACTGACGTGGTGGCTGCGATAGGGGCGTTTATGAAGCTTGTTGGCGACGTGGTCAATCCTTATGCATTTTGCGATATCAAAAAGCAACAAGAGATCGCTGATAAAGCGCTTGAATGGACCAAGAAAAATGCCTATGAAGCGATGTTTTCGCCAGAATTTAGCTCGCCTCACGAAGATAGAAAAGCAGCCCTTGCAAAAGGCATAGAAAAGCTAGAAGCCCGCAATAAAAAAGAGAAAGATTACTTTTTAGACAAGGATAATCTCGCTAACTTTAAGGCTATGCGCAAGCAAAATGGCACTGATGAGAAATTTTGCTTCTAAATAGCGAGAAAAACTGAAAATTTGCTTGTAAATTTAGCTTTTGCTTTATGCTAAAAGGGCAAATTTACAAGCTATATCTATTACAGATTTGCTTAAATTTCGCTCTTTTTCGTAAGAGTAGCAAAACCACAAAAATGAGAATAAAAAATGACTTTAAAATTTGGCGAACTTGAAAAAGTTGCAACTGATGATGGCTTTATCTGGTATGTGGAGATGAAGCTTGAAAGTGAAATTTTTGGCCAAGTGCTCTTTTGCCTTATTAGCACAGATGGGGCAGACGTGGATAATGAGACTACTTTGCTAGCAGAGCGAATCGCCAGCGATATCGACCGACACATAAAAGATGCGCTTACATTTTTACAAGATGAGCTTAAGCAAAAATGCCTTTTGAGCAAGGACGAGCTTAGAGCGCTTGATGTGCCAGTTTGCGATCTGCCGTTTGAGTCCCCACAGTGCACCTTTTATGTGCAAGATAGGCAGTGGCTGATGAGATTTGCTGAGGGTGCGCTTGATATTTGCGAACCTTTCGGTATTGGGGTGATTTTTGAAGGTGAAAAGCCACTTCGTTTAGAAAATTTAGAGCTTAGCCAGGAGTGCTAATCGCGGATAAATTTTACTTTTAAACGGTGAGATAAATTTGGTTGCTGTTTTAGGTTTTTAGCCCAAAACAGCAGAAACTTGCACTTATGAGTTGCAGCAGCAATAATCACTTGGATCTTTTTCTTTTGTGATCCTAGCTCTTAGGTCGTGACGGATGATCTCTATCGACCAGAACCATATCATGTGACCAACAAATTCAGATACATGCTCGTACCAAGGGAGTGTCCAAAGTGGTGGAGTAAGCCCTAAAATAGGCAATGTGATCACGTGAACAGCGATATTTACGATAATGCCAACTAGTAAGCCTTGCCATATTGTAATCTTTGGAAATCTTTCAGCCAAAACACAATAAGCAACCGCAAAAACGATCGAAAATAATATATGCGTCATCATTACGTAGTTAAACGCATGCCCTGCAAACTCATAAATAGCGGCATTTGGATCGGCCACTCCCAAATAATCTCTTAAAAATACATAAGGCGGATTTAAGAAATTTCTAGAGCAATCGATCGCATCGGCTGCTCTAATGGCACTCTCTGGTCCGCAAGCAGCGTTAAACATATCCATTGGACTTCTTGGAGGAAGTGGGAATTCCGCTCCCCATTTGACAAAGGCTGAGACAACACCAGCGACAAGGCCGATTAACGCAGCCAGAGTAAATCTAGGTTTTGTTACTAAATTTGACATTTAAACCCCTTCTTTAAATTTGCAAAATCTTATTGCAATTTACTTTATGATAAGATTAATCATTATTAAAAATATAAAAATATTTAAAAATTTTAATGGACTTAAAATCATAAAATTTTTAGCCATTTTTGGCTAGACTAAGAAAAAATTTAAAGGAGAATAGATGTCTAAAGAGTTTAAAGATGCAAATGAATTTAAGGAATTTTTTGAAGAATTTAGAAAAAAAGATGGCTACAAAGATCCGCTTGCTTTTGGTATCGCTAGGATCGATCGTGGACAAAAAAATACAGATAAAATTTTGCAAGCGACTTTTGCTGTTGTAAATTACAAAGAGAGCTTTTTAAGCGCAGCTGCTTATATCTATGCCTTGCAAAAATGTGATGTTAAGGTTGATTTTAATGGCTCTGAATTTGTAGCTGATCTTACGCCAAAAGTGGTGAAAAAGGCTAGCAAGCTCTTTAGCGTTTTTGAAAAAGAGATAAGCTCTCATAAAAATGTACAAAATTTGCATGCTGTAAAAATGGCATTTGATGACGATCTTGAACTAAATGAGAATAAATTTAAACTTGTGTTTTTGTTTGATGATGCAAAACCACTTAGCGTGGAGGCTGTTTATCTCAAGCTTTACTTGATCTCACTTGGCAAGGTCGCACCTAGGACGATCGTGCTTGATGGAGCTTTTGGTGTGTTACCAAATGTTGCATGGACTAGCCAAAATACACCAATTGAGCTTGAATGGCTAAGAGAAAATGAAATTTCTCTAAAGATGTTTGGCGAATATCCAGCGATCGTTAGTGTCGATAAATTCCCAAGATTTTTAAGCCACATCATTCCAGCTGATAATACGAGAATTTTAGACTCAGCCAAGGTTCGCATGGGCGCTGCCGTGCATCCTGGCACAGTCGTTATGCCTGGTGCTGCTTACATCAACTTTAATGCAGGTACAATCGGTGGGGTGATGGTTGAAGGCAGAGTCAGCAGCTCTGTCGTAGTTGGCGAGGGTAGTGACGTAGGCGGAGGGGCAAGCATACTTGGCGTGCTAAGTGGCACAAACGGCAACCCTGTAAGTATCGGCAAACACTGCTTGCTTGGGGCAAACTCAGTTACGGGCGTACCTCTTGGTGATAACTGCATCGTGGATGCTGGCATAGCAGTGCTTGAGGGCACAAAGGTATATATATCAGCTAGCGAGCGCGAAAAGCTAGCTAAACTAAATCCAGAGTTTAAATTTGAAGCTGAAATTTACAAAGCACTTGAGCTTGGCGGGCTAAATGGACTTCATTTTAGACAAAATAGCCAAACAGGTCAGATCACTGCAAGTGCGAGCAAAAGGGCGATCAAGCTAAATGAGGCACTTCATTAAAAGGAGCTAGCATGAAAGTTGGCATTTTGATGTTTGACAAGCTAAATCTACTAAGCTTTGCCAAAATTTATGATTTTTTACATAAATTTGAGGATTTTAATATCAAGACCTACGCCCTAAAGCCTGAGATAATCGATGAATTTGGCGTCAGGCTTCATCCAGAAATTTATGCAGAGAGCCTTTATGGTGTGGATATCTTAGTCGTGCCAGATGGCGTTGGAGCACTTGGATTAAGATATGATGAGATATTTTTAAGCTGGGTTAAAAGCTCAGCGAGTGCGAAATTTAAGATAGGTTTTGACCTTGGCGTATTAATCCTTGGTGGGGCTGGATTTTTAGAAGACAGAGAGGCTTGTATAAGGGGTGGATATAAAAACGCACTTAGTGACTACTGCGATGTTAATGATGCCAAAATGTGTGAAAGTAGGGGTGTCATAAGTGTTAGTGAATTTGATGATAGAATCAAAGAACAGCTGACAACGATACTAGGTAAAGATAAATTTTAAGAGTCTTTAGCTTTAAATTTTTAGTTTAGTGGGTTAGAAAAAGGCTTTTTGTTAAACATCTCCTTTATCCTTAGAAGAGAAGATGCCAACAAGATCGACAACATCTACTTTTTGATTTTTAATATCGCACATCATCTAAAAATACTCCAGTGCGATATTCTTATTCTTTTTACTTAACTCATTAAGTTTTTTAGTCACATCAAAAATGATATCTATGTCACCATTTTTTATCGTCATGGCAAAGTATAAAAATCAAACTAAAGCTAGATAAATTTTAGCTGGTTTGCGCTCTTACAAGAACAGCATTTCATAAAATTTAATGCAAAATATCAACTAAAATTTAACTAGCCAGTGTTTGCTGGCCAGTTAAATTATTCTACAGTCACGCTTTTTGCGAGATTTCTTGGCATATCGACGTTGTTGCCAAGTCTAACAGAAATTTCAAGTGCAAGTAGCTGAAGTACAAGCATCATCTCAAAAAATTCACTCATATAATGATCTTGAACGCTTGTTTTTACGTAGTCATCGCTTAGCTCAAACTCAAGTGGGCTTATCGCTAGGATGTATGCATCTCTTGCGGCAAGCTCTTCGACGTTGCTCTTTGTCTTTTCATAAAGTAAATTCTGAGGCATTAAAGCGATCGTAAATAGCTTCTCATCTGCAAGTGCGATAGGGCCGTGCTTCATCTCGCCTGAAGGATAGCCCTCGGCGTGAAGATATGAGATTTCTTTAAGCTTTAGCGCACCTTCAAGTGCTAGCGGATAGAAGATGTCTCTACCGATAAAGAAGAAGCCATGTCCGTGTAAATAATGCTTGCTTAGGCGGTGAAGCTTCTCTTGAAGAGAGTTATTGATATTTAAAATTTGTGGAATGTGAAGAAGCGTTTTGATCTCGTGATCAAGCTCTTTTTTGCTGATAGATTCTTTTGCTGCCGCCATTTGAAGCACAAGCATCCAAAGCACGATGATCTGCGTTGCAAAGGCCTTTGTGCTTGCCACACCTTTTTCGATGCCAGCGCGAGTTAGAAGCGTATTGTCAGCTAGTCTAACGATAGATGAGTTATCGACGTTGCAAATCGCAAGCGTTCTAAGCCCAGCCTCTTTTGCTATCCTAAGTGCCTCAAGAGTATCGGCTGTCTCGCCACTTTGTGAGATGACGATGAAGAGCGAGTTTTTGTTTAGATAAGGCTTTCTGTATCTAAATTCACTTGCCACTTCGACCTTTGTTCTAACTTTGGCAAGTCTTTCAAAAAGATAGCTTGCGGTTAGCGCTGCATGGTAGCTCGTACCGCACGCACAAAGTACGACATCATCGATACTTTTTAGATATTCATCGTCTAAATTTTCAAGGGTGACTTTGTGGTTTTTGACTCTGCCCATGATGGTTTCAGATACGACCGCACCTTGCTCGTAAATTTCTTTCTCCATAAAAAATGTATAGCCCTCTTTTTGGGCATAGCTCTTATCTTTTGGTAAAGCATTAAACGTTATGCTCGCCTTTTTGCCGTGTTTAAAGACTGCGATCTCGTCTAAGCTCACGTAGCCGTAATTGTTGTCATCAAGATATGCCACCTCTGTTGCATTGCCGATAAGTGGAGCATCTGATGAAGCAAAATATAGCTCTTTTTCATTACTCTTTCCTATCGCCATAGGAGCGGCATCTTTTGCGAAAAATATCTTATCAGGCGCAGTTTTGGTGATAAGTAGCGTCGCGTATGCACCTCTTAGCTTTGCGATAGTCGCCTCATAAGCTTTAAATGGGTCTTTTTTCTCTTTTAAAATTTCTTCAAAAAGGTGCACGATCACCTCAGTATCGGTTTGGCTGACAAATTTTACGCCCTTTGCTTCAAGCTCATCTTTAAGCTCTTTGTAGTTTTCGATGATGCCGTTATGAACGACAAATGAGTGTTCGCCAAGGTGTGGGTGAGCGTTTATCTCAGTTGGTTTGCCATGCGTCGCCCAGCGTGTGTGACCTATCGCCACACCAAAGCCAGTTGATTTAAAGTCCTTTGTCTTTAGGGCTAAATTTTCAAGCTTGCCGACCGCTTTAAAAAAATCAATCTTGCCATCACTCATCACAGCCATACCAGCGCTGTCATATCCTCGGTACTCAAGCTCTTTTAAACCGCTTAAAATGACCTCTTTTTTCTCTTTATCTCCGATGTATCCTACGATTCCACACATTTTTTACTCGCTTATTAATAAATTTAATATCTCTTTGCCTTTACTCTCAAGTCGCTCGTTTTTCTCGATCAAAAAGAGATTTCTTGTTCTATTTTTGACCGTTTGGATTCTAGCACTCGTGACTTGAAAATGAAGCCTATCAAAAACACTCATCACATAAGCCATTAGTCCACGCTGATCTTTTGCGTTGATGCTAAGTTTGGCGTAATCTTTTGAGTGATTTAGCTCGAAGTTTATCTCATCTTTGTTAATGTTTGGTTTCAAAGGCTCTTTTAGAACCTCGCTATTTAGGGATTTTAGAGCTAAATTTTTAGTAATTTCAAGCTCCTCTTTTTTAACATTTTGGTTAAAATCAAGCCTGATATAAAATTTTTTCTCAAATAGCTCAAAAATTTCCATATATGCAAGGTCAAATTTAGCAAATTCATAGAGCAGGGCACTTAAATTTAGGCTCTTTTTTGTATAAATCTGAATGCTTAAATTTTTAGAGTTATTTATAAAAATTTCTGTCGTATCTAAGCTATCTGCAACCTTGCTTAAATTTATGATCTCGCTCGCACTATATTTTATAAAGACAAGATTTGATGTGATTTTAAAAATTTTCTCTTGCAAGCTTGACTCAAGCTCTAAAAACTCACTATTTCGTTTTATAGACTGCTCTTTTTTTACGCGTCTTGTCGCTTCATCTAGTAAATTTTCATCGTTAAATGCACTAAGAGAAATTTCATAAAGTTCTCTTAAAAGCTTTGCAGTATAGGCGTTATAGAGCCTCTCGTTTGTGGCGTTTATCACGCAGTAGCTAAGGATGTAAAGCAGTTTTAAAACCTGCTTGTCGCCAAGCTTTGAGATAAAAGCAAATATAACGCGTTGCGAATAAATGTCCTCTCTGTTTGAGACGTTGCTCATTAGCGTGTGATATTTTATCAAGATGACGCCGATATTTACGGCTTTTTGGCTTAAATTTAGCTTGTTTGCGTAGGCTCTAAAGATATTAGCGCCGATATTTGCATGGTCTTTGCCAAGCCCCTTGCCAACGTCGTGCATTAAAGTCACGATCTTTAGCATCGTCTTGCCCTCCAAGCAAAGCTCGGTGTAGAGATTTTTTATAAATTTATCTTTTATATTTTCAAGAAATTTTACACTTAAGATGCTATGCTCATCAACCGTAAATTCGTGATAGCCGTCGTACTGAGCTAGCTGGCTGATGTGTTCCATTGGTTTTATTAAAATTTGTATCATTTGCGCATCGAGCAATGACTTTAAAATTGCGTAGGAATTTTTTCTTAAAAATATCTTTTTAAACTCGCTGATAGCGCGCTCTAAGCCACTTTTTGTGATGATGGCTCGCTTGATGTAAAAGATCGCGCTTATATCAAATTTATAATCCACATCTTTTAGTTCTAAAAGCTCGGTTATTAGATTTTCAATAAGAGCTGGCTTTTTATGAAGTGGCACGTAAATAACGCCATTTATCTCGTAAAAGCCATTTTTTAGCCTAGCAAATTTTCTCTGATCAAAATTTAGCTCACTTTTAAAAAATGGCCTGCAAAGAGAAGCGACGATAAACCTCGAATAAATGGCGACATTATTCATCGAGCTTAGCATTTTTTGGCTAATAACGCTTTCGTTATCTTGAAGCTTTTTAGACTTTGTCTGCATGAAATTTGTCGTGATCTCAACGCTTGAAGCGCTAAAAGTATCAGAATTTTGCGTTAAATTTAAGGTAGTTAGTAGGCTTAGTAAAAAGTCCACATTTAGGTTAAAGCTAGCGATCTCTTTTTCATTCATCACTTTTAGGGCTTGTGATCTAACTGAAATGTCGCTATCTAGGCAGTTTAGTATGCAGTTTAGGTGATAAATTTCATCTATCCCGCCAAAGCCACTTTTTAAATTTGGCTCTTGGGCTAAGTAGCTGATGCTATAAAACGGTAAAAACGCCTTTAAATGGTAGTTTAAAAAGGCTTTTTTATCAAATTCTTTTAATTTTACGATCTCGCTTTTTACTAGGCGGTATAGACTTTTTGAACCACAGATATATCGGACTTGCGATGTTTCGCTTTTAAATTTGAGATCGTCTTTGTAATTTGTAAAAATTTCATCTATTTCAGTGCTTTTTATATAAAAATTTATTCCAGAGCTACTTAAAATTTCGCTAAATTCTTTTAAGAAATTCTTTATGTTGTAGCCTTTTAAATTTTTATAAACTAGTAAAATTTCAAGCTCACTATTTGCGCTAAGTAAGGTTTGGGC
>NZ_PIRR01000033.1:0-18415 GCF_003048555.1 Campylobacter concisus
GTGCAGATGTTTATAAGAGACACTTCAATTGTCGTCATTTTAGTCTAATCGTTTTAATTTTAAGCATAGTAAAGCTTTGATCATATTCCCTTCAAAAGAATCCCATTTGGTGTTTATTAATGAATAAATTCTTAAAATTTATGCTAATTATGTTGTTGCCTATTTGGCTTATAGCAAAAAATGAGGATTACGAGCAGGTCGCAGCTCAGATAAAAGAGTCGCTACAAAAAGTAATAACAGAGTATAGAGCGGGCAATGTTGAACAAGCGGTCAGTGATACTCAAAATGCTTATTTTGGCTTATTTGAAGATGTTGAAGCTGGCATTAGAATAAATTTAGGTCAGAAAAAAGCTTACTCTATGGAGAAGCAATTTGGCGAGATCAGAAAGGCGATAAAAGCAGGTGAAGCGCCTGATGATGTTCAAAAAAGAATTGACCAGATAAATAGCGAGATCGCTGAAGTTCTACCGGTTATTTTAAAAGGACATAGGCTAGTTGGTGAGTATTCAGACAGCCCAGCTCAAGCTGCTGCAACTGACTATGATACTTCTAAATTTATCCCTGAGTGGAAAGTGGCATTTGCAAATTTATCAGCTGATCTAGATAAAGCAATAGCAAGCTATGAGAGCGATAAACAAGATGATGCTAAAAGTGCTATCCAAGATGCTAAATTTACAGATTACAGAAATACTCAACTTGAAATCGCTATTCGCCAGCATATAGAAAATGGTAAAAGCATAGATGCTGATATCCAAAGAAAGATGGGCGAAGCGATCAGCGGCATCACAAATGGTATAAGCAAAGATGACTTTAAAACTAAGCTAGATGAGATCAAGAAACTAGCATATGATGCTATCTCAAAACTCCCAGCTGATACTGCAAAACTTGCAAAAGTTGATATGAGCGATGTAGAAGCAGCTTCTGAAGAAGATAGTGGTGTAGATTATACCAAAGTCGTTCAAAACATAAACGACAAAATTCAAGCTGCTATCACACTTTATAAAAATGGTGATGCAAAAAAAGCCATGGGCGATATCCAAGACATCTACTTTGATGAGTTTGAAGGTAGCGGCATGGAGAATAAAGTAGGCGCAATAGATGTAAATTTAAAAACAGCTATTGAAGCTACATTTGGCAATCTTGTAGCCCTTATGAAGTCAGGCGCAGATGAAAAAACTCTTCAAGAAAGTGCAAGCAAAATGTCATCTCAGCTAGCAGCTGCACTTGAGAAAACTAGCAGCTCAAGCTCACCTTGGTCTTTATTCGTTTGGGCTTTGACTATTATTTTAAGAGAAGGCTTTGAAGCACTTATTATCGTTGCTGCTGTTGTTGCATATCTTGTAAAAACTGGTAATGCTAAAGCGATGGGCAAAGTTGTTTATAGCTCAGTTGGTGTGGCTGTTATCTTAAGCTTTGTTATGGCATGGCTAATGAATGTTATTTTTGGCGAGGCAGCAGGTCAAAAAAGAGAGCTTATGGAAGGCATCACGATGCTTGTTGCAGTGGGACTTCTATTTTATGTTGGTTTCTGGCTTCTTTCAAATGCTGGTGCTAAAAAATGGAATGACTACATCAAATCACACGTCTCCGACTCTATCTCAAGTGGCTCAACTACAACGCTTTGGTGGACTGTATTTTTAGCAGTATTTAGAGAGGGTGCTGAAACTGTACTATTTTATCAGGCACTTATTTTTGGAGCTAAAGATTCAGCTGGTTACTCGATGATTGCAGCTGGCTTTGTGATAGGACTTGTCGTTCTTTTAATAGTCTATTTCTTATTTAAAATTTTTGCTGTTAAAATTCCTATTAAACCATTTTTTATATTTACGTCAGCTATTATCTTTTATATGTCGATTGTCTTTGTTGGCAAGGGTGTCGGCGAGCTAGTTGAGGGTAAAATTTTCATCCCAACTATCATAAATGGACTTAGCTTCCCTGACTGGATGAGAGACTGGCTAGGATTTCAGCCATATTATGAGAGTTTAGTGCCTCAAATCATTATGGTGCTTGCCCTAGTTATAGGCATCGTTATTATGAAATCAAAACAAAATAAAAATTAATCTTATTTAAAGGAGAGAATATGAATAAAATTCTTAGTTCAGCCCTAGCACTTAGCCTAGCAGCTGGTTTTGCACTTGCTGGAGAGCATCCAATCGGTGAGCCTGTAGAGGCTAATGGCATGGAGATAGCTGCAGTTTATTTGCAACCAATCGACATGGAACCAAAGGGTATTGACCTAGCTCCAAGCCTAGCTGATTTTCACCTAGAAGCTGACATACACGCTATTGCTGGTAATAAAAACGGCTTTGGCGAAGGTGAGTGGATCCCATACCTAAAGATTAACTACGAGCTAAAAAACCTTGATAACGGCAAAGTTAAAAAAGGTACCTTTATGCCAATGGTTGCAAGCGATGGCCCACACTATGGTGCTAACGTAAAAATGGATACAGGCGTAGGTAACTATGAGCTTAAATTCCACATTGATAATCCAGAAAAACAAGGTTTTGGTCGTCACGCTGACAAAGAGAGCGGTGTTGGTAAATGGTTTGAGCCTTTCACAACAACTTATAAATTTCAATGGACAGGTGGTCCTGTTAAATAATCGCCAGGGGCGTTCTCGCCCCTTTTAAAAAAATTCTCACAGGGTTTAGTTATGTCAATTTATTTCTATCAGGTCTTTTTAGCCCTCCTTGGATTTACGCTTTTTGCTGCCTTAAATAACAAGGATAAAAGTTTAAAAACACTCTTTTTACCGTCACTTTTTGGAGTTGTTGCTGGTATATTTATCTTTAAAGTCGTTCGTCACGCACTTGTAGATGATCAGTTTAAAATTTTCATCGATTCAGTGACACTAGTTTTTCTACTAATTAGCATTTTATGGATATTTCTTGAGCTTAAGATAGCAAAAATTGTAACGTTTTTTATTTTAGGCATCGGCTTTGGCTTTGGTTATAGCTCAAGTAGTGCATTGTTCCCGCTATTTGGTGGCGAGCTACTAGATACGCTTTCTGTCATTAGCTTCTTTCTAATGATATTTGCAATGATTTTGCTCGTATTTTTATTCTTTTTTATTTCGAATTTAAAATCTAGCATTTCTCCATTAATAGCTAAAATTTTAGCCCTTATCACTTTAGTTTTCTTGCTAATCGATAGGAGCTCTCAGACAGCGCTTGAGCTTTTGCGTGCTGGGGCTTTAAAGATAAGTAGTGAGTTAAACTCTCAGATTCTATCTGTTAGTGCAAAAGGTATTTACGTATCAGAATTTGGTACTTATTTTTATATATTTGTGATCTTGCTTTTATGTATCACTGCACTTTTCTTTATGCCAAAAAGTATTGATAAAAATAAATTTGGTTCTATTAAATACCGCTTTACAAAAGCCATTAGAGAAAATATTTCTGATAATGCAAAATTTGCATTTTGTAGTATTTTGATAGCACTTGGATTTTCGCTCTATTATGATCTTTACGCATCTCGTCCACCTGAAATTTCAGAGCCAGTCTTGGTTGAGCCAGTGGGAGATAAATTTATATTTGATGTTGATATGCTAAAAGATAATGAACTTCACAGATTTGCTTATATAACAGATGAGGGCAAACAGATAAGATTTTTCTTACTAAACCGCTTTAGCGACCGTGTATCGCCTGTCATCGTCTTTGATTCATGCATGATATGTGGCGATATGGGCTATATAAAAAGAGGAAATGATCTTATTTGCATCTCTTGTAATGTTAGAATTTTCTTGCCATCAGTTGGTAAAGAAGGTGGTTGCAACCCGATACCAATGCCATTTATCTTCGATGGCAAAAATATTATAGTTGATTATAAAACTATTACAGATGGAGCAAATTTCTTTAGTAAGGTTGTCGAAAAAATGGTGCTTGACCCAGTTAGTCGCAAAAAGGTGAGCAATCTTGATTCAAGATCATATTTATACTACGGACGCACATATTTCTTTGAGAACAACGAAACTCAAGCGAAATTTGAAGCAAATCCAGAAAAATATGTAGAAACAAATGGAACGTTAAAATGAAAAATATGCAACTAAGAATGATAAAAAGCTCGATCACTGGCTCAAAGGTGCAAAAGACGATGGCCTTTATCACCATCTTGCTAGCTGCTCTTTTGATAGCTTGCATGCTAAATATCACGCTAAAAATCGGCGATCAAGTAGCAACTGAGCTTAGAGGATATGGCTCAAATATCGTTGTTTTGCCACGAGGTGAGAGCTTAAGTATCGAGATCGAGGGTAAAAATTTCACCCCACTAAAATCACAAAATTTACTCCCAGAGGCTGATATCTATAAGATAAAAGAGATCTTTTGGAGAAACAATATCGTTGCTTTTGCGCCGTTTTTAGAAGCAAAAGTTAAAGATGAAAAAGGAATTGACTTTGCCTTTGAAGGAACCTATTTTGATAAAAATATCGGTCTAAAAGATGAGCCAGAATTTAGCACAGGTGTTAAGAGCTTGTATGGATTTTGGGGCGTTGAGGGTGTTTGGCCAAAAGATGAAAGTATGGATGAAATTTTAGTTGGTGAAGAACTTTCTAAGGCTAAAAATTTAAAGGTTGGCGACAAGCTTAGCCTTGTGGGCAAAAATGGCACAAGAGAGGTTAGGATAGTTGGAATTTTAAAAGGAGCTAGTGACGAGACGCATAAGCTAGTTGGCTCACTAAAGCTTGCTGGTGATCTCTCAGGTCACGCTGGCTCATATACAAAAGCTGAGGTCTCAGCCATGACGATCCCAGAAAATGACCTATCGTTAAAAGCAAGAAGAAATTTAGACAATCTTGATAGCGCAGAGTACGATAAATGGTACTGCTCAGCCTATGCAGGATCAATCGCATTTCAGATAGAAGAAAATTTACCAAATGTTAGCGCAAAGGCAAGCCTTCAAGTAAGTGATGCGGAGAGTAATATCGTAAAGAAAATCCAAAGCCTAATGGGTATCGTTAGCATCATCGCTCTTGTGGTTTCAGCTATTGGTATAACGTCACTAATGACAAGTGAAATTTACCGCCGTAAGAAAGAGATCGGCCTTTTAAAAGCTATAGGTGCTAGCAACTTTGAAATTTACGCTTTATTTGCTAGCGAGAGCCTTGTGGTAGCTTTTTTTGCGGGCATCACTGGAGCATTTTTGGGTTACGCTCTAAGCTACGTGATGTCTTACATCATCTTCTCTCACGGCATAGGCATAGCTTGGATAGTGCTGCCAATAAGCGTGGCATTTGCCCTGCTTATCTCAGTCGTTGGCTCGCTAATGCCAATGAGAAACGTCATAAATTTACTACCTGCGGAGGTGCTATATGACCGCAAATAGCAAATTCTTTTACAATACAATTTATAAAAGTTTAAAAAACGGCTCATCAAGAGTAATGGTCATCGTAATCTCTATCTTACTTGGAGCATGCGTGTGTGCTGCGTTTGTCAATGTCTATCTTGATATAGACTCAAAGGTCTCACGTGAGCTAAAAACTTATGGCGCAAATATGATCTTTGCTCCAAAAGATATGGCTACAAGCGATGATATGAGTGAAAAAACTTACAATGAAATGATCGCTAAAGTGCCAAAAGATAAGCTTCTTGGTGAGAGCGGCTATCTCTTTGCTCAGGCAAATATCGGTCCAACAAATGCTATCGTCATGGGAACAAAATTTAGCAATCTAAAAAAAGTTAAACCATTTTTAGATGTTAGAGATGGAACGATGATAAATGTCGATTTTGATGATAAAAACGTGCTAATAGGCGTTGATCTTGCTCGTCAGGCTGGCTTTAAGGCAGGCGATGATATAGAAATTCGCGCCATTGGCTCAAATGAGAGCATAAATGTAAAGATAAAGGGCGTAGTCGCAAGTGGCGACAAAGAGGATGCGCTTTTGATCACGTCACTATCTTTGGCTCAAAAAATTTCAAATAAAGCTGGCAAAATAAACTATGCTGAAGCTGTTGTGCTTGGTAACTTTGACGAGATAACATCGCTCGCAAAGACTATAAGTAATGAAGAAATAGCTGCAAAACCAGTGGCAAAGGTTTCAAAGTCTGAGGGCTATATCTTGGAAAAGATCAAGCTATTAATGGCACTTGTTAGCCTTGTTATTTTGCTCATTACTTCAATGTGCGTAAACACAACGCTTAGTGCTATCTTGCTCTCTCGCTCAAAGGAGATCGCACTTCTTAGAGCCATAGGTGCAAGCAAAAAGGATGTATTAAAGCTATTTGGCTTTGAGACATTTGTAACAGCGCTCATCTCAGCATTAGTTGGTGCATTTTTAGGATATTTACTAGCTCAAATTTTAGGTTATGCGATATTTGATTCTAGTATTGATTTTAGAATTTTAAGCATCCCAGTAGCTGTGATAATATCGCTTTTATTTGCAGCGATCGCAGCATTTTATCCGATCAAACGGGCACTTAATAATAAAATGGCAGATACATTAAGAGGAGAATGATATGCAAAATGCACTAGAACTAAAAAATATTTGTAAAATTTTTGGCGATGTTAAAGCACTTGATGATATAAATTTTGAGGTTAAAAAAGGTGAGTGGGTTAGCGTAATGGGACCAAGTGGTAGTGGTAAGAGTACGCTTGTAAATATCCTTTCTCTAATGGATACTCCAAGCAGTGGTACTTATATGCTTGGTGGCGATGATGCGAGCAATCTAAATGCTGACGATACACTTAAATTTAGACGTGAAAAGATCGGTCTTATTTTTCAGCAGTTTCACTTAGTGCCATATCTTAGCGCACTTGAAAATGTGATGATCGCTCAGTACTATCACAGCTCAGTTGATGAAGAGGACGCTAAAAAGGCACTTGAGGCAGTTGGTCTTTCTCACAGGCTAACACACAGGCCAAGTCAGCTAAGTGGCGGTGAGCAACAACGCCTTTGTATCGCACGCTCACTCATAAACGATCCTGAAATTTTAATAGCAGATGAGCCAACTGGTAACCTTGATGAAGCAAATGAAAGAGTTATACTTGATCTATTTTGCAAGCTAAGAAAAGATGGCAAGACGATACTTCTAGTAACTCACAACCCTGATCTTGGCGAGTATGGCGATAAGATCGTTTATCTAAGACATGGTAAGCTAGAGAAAATTCGCACTATTGAAAACCCAAAGGTACCAAATGAGATATAAAATTTTATTTTTATGTCTAGTCTCAGCCCTAGTTATGGGCTGCGTCAAGCAGTATGAGAAGCATCATATCACGCTAAACGACTCAAGCGGCATTGATACGCAGTTTTTTCCAACGGAAAAGAGGCTAAAGATAGGCGATAAGCCATATATGCTATTTTTCTTTGGTACGGATTGCGGAGTGTGCAAGGCCGCTATACCTGATCTAAATACACTTGAAAAAGAGTATGGTAAAGAGGTTCAATTCATTGGTGTTTTAGGACCTAGTAAAGGCTTTGATAAAGATATTGAGCTTTTAAAAGAGCACAACATCACCTTTAAAACTACGAGTGACAAGGTTTCAGTTGATTACTTTAGTAAGGCAGTTGGTGGAGTCATGGGCGTGCCAGTTATCTATTTTTTTGATAAAGATGGTAAGATGCGATCAAAATTTATCGGTCTTACACCAAAAAGTGTACTTGAAAGTGCTATAAGATCGCTCTTGTAGGAGTGAATATGAAAAATTTCTTTTTATTTGTCTTGGCGATATTTTTTGTTGGATGTGCTAGCAGCACTCCAAATATCTCGGTTAAAACGAGCGAGCCTATATTTTTTACGCTTAATGAAGCAAATAAAAGCGTCTATGTAAATTTTAAAAATAGCGCGACCGGACAAGATGTAAATACTGAAATTTTAAGTGAGTTTGCAAAGGCTGGCTTCAGAAACGAGCCAAATATCAAAAATGCTGACTTCATCATCCTTGGTGATGTGCAAAGCTTTTCTAGGATAATAAAAAGAGATCCTAGATTTTCAATGGGCATGGGATATGGCTTTGGCAGACCAAGCTTTGGCTTTGGTTACTCGATGTTTTTCCCATTTGGCTATTACGATGATGATGACTTTAGTACGAATAGCTATACTTATCACATGCAAGTAAGCGTGCTAGTGCGTCCAAAAAATGGTGGCGAAAAGGCGACAAATATCTCGCTTATGCAAGCTGGCAATGTCTATTCGCCAAGCTACATTTGGCCATTTTTTAAAGAACGTCTAGCAAAACAGATCGTTAGCTTTTTTTATAACGTCTCGCAAAGGTAGGGGCACTAACGAGTGCTATTTAAACTAAGCTCGAATGAAAAAGCTAAACTTTAATAAAATTTTTACTTTCTTGGTTGGTAATTTTGAGAAATTTTTAAAGCTCTTATAACATGGATTTAACTAGGTCAAGGCCTAGTTAAATTTTATTACTCATTATCTATCTCAAAGTCGTAAAATTCGCTTTCATACTCAACATTTCCTATTTTGCTGTATTGTATAAGAGCTGCTTTTATATTGTCTATCTGCTGATACATTAGGCCAAGAGCTATTCTATTTTCGATAGCACTAGCATCATTTAGTTTTGTTAGCTCTAAAAGCGCGATTGCGTTTGATACTTTTCCAGTTCCTGTCGCAGCCACAGATGCTAAAAATAATGTGCTAGCGTCATTTACTTTAAACTCATCGATTGCTTGATTATAAAGTTTATAGCTCTCTTCAAAGTCGTTTGTAAAGATATCGATGTAGGCCAGAGTTTGGATTAAATTTATATTCTTTGGAGCATTTTTTAGCTCGGCTCTTAACTTATCACGCTCTCTTGTAAGTAAGCCTGAAATTTGAAGTAGCTTGATGTATTGCTTTTTGATGATATCAGCGCCGTGATAGAAAGCGTTTGAATCAAGCTGCTTGCCATTAAAGTGAATTTGTATCGCTTTTGCATACTCTTTGACATTTTGCTCTTTGTTTTTCGAGATGAAATTTAAGATATTTGCAATAATATCATTTGGCAAAATTTTTAGTAGCTCATCAGCTTTCTTTGCCATTAGCTCGTCATTGTTTGTTACTTTTGCGATGATGATATCAAAGGCTAAATTTAGCATTGTCTGCTCTTTTGGTTCTTCAAGCCATCTTATCATCGCACTTTGGTTACCGCTAACCAGACTTAGAAGTGAGGCATATAAATTTACAGGCTTTAAGCTCTTATCGTTTTCTAAATTTTCGCCAATCTCTTCAATGAGTTTTGGGTTTAAATTTCTATTTATATCTAGACAAATCGCCCCAAAAATACCTGCAAGATGGTTATTTACATCTTGATGATAGCTTGCTATGAAGTGCTTTGCTGCAAGGCTAAAATTTCCAAGCTGAGCGTAACTTAAGGCGAGATTGTATTGCAAGATAGAGTGATTTGGATAAGTGCTGGCTAGCTCTTCAAACTCTTTATTTGCTTCCTTTAAGCGGTAGCTTAGCGCTTTTGCGATAGCTTCGCTAAGTTTTGCATTTACTTTTGAAGCAGCCGCACTTTGGCTAAGGTAGTCATTTGCTGCTGATGTATCGTCTAAAAAGACGCTAACACCGCCTTTTCTTATCTGTTCGATACTCTGTTTTGCATCAAAGACCTTGTAAGGCGCGAAGTAAAAAAGGGTCTCATAGCGCCTTGTTCTATCAAAAAACATATCGTCGCTAAAATGCGCCTGAGCTAGGCTGACATCAAAAAGATCAGGCTTTAGTATCGTTTTTATCTTGTAAATTTTGCTTGGCAAAGAAGCATTGTAGTCGTAAACATCTTTGATAAATGCAGCTGCGTCGCCGTAGTCAGCAGTTTTTAGATCAATTAGCGCCTCAGTCATCTTGATAAGATCGATATTTGGCGTGTTTTTAGAAGCTTTTGTTAAATAATCCCTTGCCTTGTCGTATTTGCCAAGTCTTGCATAGAGCTGTGCTAGCGTGAAGTCGGCTTTAAATGCTTTTTGGCTCTCAAGTTTGGCTATTGCTCTCTCATCATCTCCAAGAAGTGATAAAATTTTTGCGCTTAAATACGCATATTCATTTTTATAATCCGCAGTATTTGGATGAGAAAGTGCTTGAAGCGCCTCGTAATAGTTGCCTTTATAATAGTTTATAAGCGCATAGTAATAGCTATAAAGTGGCGAGTTGTTTTCATACTGCAAAAATGAGTCAGCAAGTCCTATATAGTAGCTAAAATTTTTAGTGTTATTTAGCTCGAGTGAGCAAACAGCAGCGTTTATGGCGCTAACTGCTGTGTTTTCTCTATCAGTTATAGCTTTATTAAAAGATACGATCGCCTCATCACATCTTTCTTGTTTCATCTGCGAAACGCCGAGGTTGTAGTTTGAAAGTGACTGGTTATAAACAGCTACGTTTTCATAGATTTTTAGAGCCTCAAATTTATTGCCACGCTCGTAGAGCTGATTGGCTTTATTTATCATTTCATCGATCTTTGAAGCGCCAAAATTTTGTGTTTTGTAGTTGTTTTCTATATTTTTTACGATACTTGCAGCATCTATGTTTTCTTTTTTGTCTTTCTTTAGTAAGATAACTAGCAAAACCACTATCAAGATGATAAGTACTAGAGCGACCACGCCTGCTATTATAAAGAGCTTTTTATTGCTCTTTTTTACAGGGATTGGCTCTGGGATGCTCTCGTCTTGTAACACGCCTTCACTTGCGATACTCTCAAGTGAAACGATCTCTTCAGGTGCCTCGGCTTTTGCCTCTTCAGGCACTTCTTGCTCTGTTTGCTCGCCAGGTGGTTTTAAAACTACAACCTCTTCTTCAGCCACTACATATACCTTTTAAGAACTTCTGGAATTTCGATAGTGCCATCTGCTTTTTGGTAGTTTTCCATTATCGCTATTAGCGTCCTGCCAACTGCCAGACTTGAGCCATTTAGCGTATTTACAAGCATATTTTTCTTGCCATCTTTAAAACGAATTTTTGCACGCCTTGCTTGAAAATCTCGAGTATTGGAAATAGAGCTAATCTCTCTATATTTACCTTGACCTGGTAGCCAAACCTCAAGGTCTATCGTCTTTGCCGCGCTAAAGCCTAGATCACCACTGCAAAGAAGCATATGGCGGTGAGGAAGTCCAAGGCTAGTTAGTAGATCGCTTGCACACGCTACCATTTCATTTAGCACGTCTTCGCTTTGATCAGGTCTTGTGATACTTACTAGCTCGACCTTTTCAAACTGGTGCTGGCGGATCATACCTCTAGTGTCACGTCCTGCTGAGCCTGCCTCTTGGCGGAAGCATGCTGAGTAGCAAGTCATCTTTATAGGTAACTGCTCAGCTTCAATGATCGTATCGTTGTATAAATTTGTCACAGGCACTTCGCTAGTTGGGATGAGGTAGAGGTCTTCGTCGCGCACTTTGTAAAGATCCTCTTCAAATTTAGGCAGCTGGCCAGTACCAAAAAGTGTATTTGAGCTTACTAGATAAGGGACATTTACAAGCTCGAAGCCACGCGCGCTGTTAAAGTCGATCATGTAATTAACAAGCGCTCTACTAAGCCTTGCTCCCATGCCTCTAAGCACGGTAAAGCGAGATCCTGAGAGCTTTGCGCCTCTTTCAAAGTCAAGCCAGCCAAGGCTCTCACCTAACTCCCAGTGCTCTTTTGGTGTAAAGCTAAATTTAGTTGGCTCAAGCACCGTTTTTATGCAGACATTATCGTCCTCGTCCTTACCAAATGGCACATCATCATCGGTGATATTTGGCACATTAAATGAAATTTGCTCAAGCTTTTCTTCATATTGTTTAACGATCTCATCAGCATCAGCAAGCGCAGCTTTGTTTAAATTTAGCTCATTTTTAAGCTCACTCACGTCTTCACCAGCTCTTGCTTTTATACCAAGCTCTTTGCTCTTTGCGTTTTGGATCGCTTGGAAATTTTCAAGTGCTTTGCGCTTTTGTTTTAGTTCATTAAAAGTTTGTAAAAGCTCGTCAAGTAGTCCAGCTTTTACATTTTTGCCCTCAAGCTTTTTTACAAATTCATCGTAATTTGTCTCGAGTAGTTTTAAATTTATCATCCTATATCCTTAAACCATAAACATAACTTTTGCAAAAAGTACGATAAAAACTGCCGCTGTTAGCGCAAATGGATGTATGTTGCCAAGTGGGCTAGGGCGTTTAAATATAAATTTGCAGCTCAAATTTGTTATAACTGCAGCTACGATTAGCATCGCTAAGAAAAATTTGATCATAAAAATGATTTGTAAATTTGTCTCAAAGTAGCCTCCAGCCTTTGATCCGACCCAGTTACTCATCATCATGCCTCCAGTTAATACCAAAAGCAAGATACAAAGTGGCATTATCTTAATAGCAACTGAACCGATAGCTTGTTTTGCCTTTTGAGCAAGCTCAGGTGGCATTTTTTTACAAGCTGCCTTAAAAATGATTACATCAAAAAAGAGGTAACCAACAAAGATGATTGCACAAAAAAGATGAACTATCTGTGCGTATGGATATAAATTTTGCATATTTTTCCTTTATTAATAAATTCCGACTGCTTCACGAACTTTTTTTATTGTTGTTTGAGCAACATTACTTGCCTTTTTGGCTCCTATTTCTAAAATTCCAGACACTTCGTCAGGATTATTTTGATAATGCTCAAATTTCTCTCTCGCATCTTTAAAATAGTCCCAAATAAGCTCATTTAGATAAGCTTTAAAGTGCCCATGTCCCTCACCGCCACGCTCATATCTAGCTTGAAGCTCTTTTTGCCCACTCTCGTCTAAGAAAAGCTTAGCGATATTATAGACGTTGCAGTTTTGCCACTGCTTTGGTTCTTCAAGCGGTGTGCCATCTGTCACGATGCTAGAAATTTGCTTTTTAAGCGTTTTAGCATCGGCAAAGATGTCAATAGTGTTGCCATAGCTTTTGCTCATCTTTTCGCCGTTTGTGCCAGGCACGGTGGCGACATTTTCATCGATCTTCGCCTCAGGCAATGTAAAAATTTCTCCATGCTCGTTGTTAAATTTTATCGCAATATCACGAGCGATCTCTACGTGCTGGATCTGATCCTTGCCCACGGGTACGACCTGCGCGTTATAAAGCAAAATGTCAGCTGCCATCAAAACTGGATAGCTAAAGAGTCCGTGGTGCGAACTAAGACCTTTTGCGACTTTATCTTTGTAACTATGTGCGCGCTCAAGAAGCCCCATAGGCGTGTGCTGACTTAGTACCCAGTAAAGCTCAAGCACGTCTTTAACATCACTTTGCACCCAAAATATGCTCTTATTTGGATCGATCCCAAGTGCCAAAAACGCACATGCAGCCTCAAAAGTGTTTTGTTTTAGGGCTTTGGCCTCGCTAAGGCTTGTCATCGCATGGTAGTTTGCTATAAACATAAACATCTCATTTTGCTCTTGCATATCAACCATCTGCTTTATCGAGGCAAAATAGTTGCCAAGGTGTAGTTTGCCGGAGGGTTGGAGGCCGGTTAATACTCTCATCTTATCCTTTCAAATTTTGGTTTCGTTTTTTGAGCGCCTTTAAATGAGTTTGTAAAATTTAATCATCGACAGGCTAAATGCCTAGTCTTGATTAAAATTTGACTACACAACATTTAAATTCATCTCAAAACACTTCGCCAAAATACTTTTTTAAATTTTAACGTTACATTAGAGTTTTTGTATCTAATCTAATCTTAAAATTTAACTGGTAGACCATACGTCTAG
Organism: Campylobacter concisus; assembly: GCF_003048555.1. GTDB lineage: Bacteria > Campylobacterota > Campylobacteria > Campylobacterales > Campylobacteraceae > Campylobacter_A > Campylobacter_A concisus_AO. The sequence goes on from NZ_PIRR01000033.1 coordinate 13,627, forward strand.
CCTTTGCTTAAAAACAAAATTTTGCCTCACCTAAACAAAAAATCTTTGCCAAAACGTTTAAATTTTTAACATCACGTTAGACTTTTTAGTCTAGCTTAATCTTAAAATTTTTATCACACAACTCTCGTCGCTTTAGCGTTGCGAATAAAGTGAGGCAAAAAATTATCTTACGATACTTCGCCAAAATTTCTAACTACAAAACGTTAAATTTAGCTCAAAGACTCAAAATTTCAACACCACGCCAGATAGCCATCTAGCCTGATCTTAAAATTTATCGTTGCAAGCAGTATTTCGCACCACTTTACAACTAAATTTTTAAAAGCATCCTTATCTCTTTTACGATTTGCTTTGGAGTTTTACCCTCGACTTCGACGATGTAATCAGCCTTTTTCTCATAAAGCTCCTCTCGCTCCAGATGCAATGCCTCAGCTCTTTTTAGATCACTTAAAAGTGGACGTTTGGCGAGCTTTTTCTCGCTATTTTTGCTATTTTTTAGCCTTTGCATGATCGCATCAAAGCTTGCTTTTAGATAGATCACGGTGCCGATCTTATTTAAATTTTTAACCTTGGCAAAGCCGCCACCTGTTGAGATGATTGCATTTTTGACATTTGTTGCTAGAAATTTAGCCAGATCTTTTTCAAGCTGCCTAAAATGCTCCTCTCCGTACTCTTCAAAGATAGCTTTTATCTTCATATTTTGTGAGCTCTCTAGCAGGTCGTCGCAGTCAAGGTTCATCGTCTTTAAAGTCTTGCTAAGCGCCCTTGCGGTCGTGCCTTTGCCAACACCCATAAACCCTATCAAAACGATATTATTGTTCTTTGTCTTCATCACTCTCTCCACGTTTTTTAGGGATTAGCACGATAGGCACGCCAGTTAGGTTAAAACTCTCTCTAAGCTTGTTTGTCAGATAGCGTTTGTAACTAAAGTGCAGGCATTTTGGGCGGTTCATAATGAGTGCTATCATGATAGGTGCAGTCTTAAACTGCACTGCGTAGTAAATTTTTACAACTCTGCCTTTATCTCGTGGCAGTGGATGCGCTTTGGTCGCTTCGCCGATCACTTCATTTAGCTTTGAAGTTTGGATTTTTTGGGTGTAGTTTTTGTAAATTTCAACTATGAGCGGGTAAATTTTATGCACTCTTTTGCCGCCAAGTGCTGAAACGCTGATAATCGGCGCGTATGCTAAGAATCTAAACCTATCCTTTATCTCTTTGCAAAGCTCGTCAAATTCTTCGCTGCTTTTGTCCCATTTGTTTAGCACGATGATGACGCCAAGCTCAAATTTTGAGGCGATGCCAGCGATACGCTCATCAAGCTCGGTTAGTGGCTCAGAGCTATCAAGCACGAGTAGTGCAACGTCTGTCTCTTCTAAAATTTTCTCAGTTCTATTTAGTGCGTATCTCTCGATACCCTCGATCTTGCCGCGCTTTCTAATACCAGCAGTATCGACAAACTCAAAAACCCTGCCATCATGCTCATAAATTTCATTTACTGGGTCGATCGTAGTGCCTGCTACGTCGCTAACGACGGCGCGACTCTCTTTTACAAGTGCGTTTAGAAGTGAGCTTTTGCCGACATTTACGCGGCCTATGATGCCAACTCTAATGTTTTTACTCTCATAGTCTATCTCGTCGCTTAGCTCGCCCTCGTCATTATAATTTTCTAAAAAATCATCAAAATCTTCACTCGTATCGGCCTTTATCTGCACTTTATCTTCTATATGCTTTGCTAGCCACATACTAAGCTCATCTATGCCTGTGTTGTGGCTTACGGAAATTCCAAAGGAATTTTTCGCGCCAAAACTTACAAATTCCCACTCTCTTTGCTCATCTTTTTTGCTGTCTATTTTATTAATGACTAGTGCGATTGGTAAATTTAGCTTGCTAAGCTCGTAAAAAATGGCTCTATCTTCATCATCTGGCATTATTTTGCCATCGACCATGTATAAAATGGCGTCTGAATTTTTAGCCTCTGCCAAGGTCTTTGCTTTTACGTTTTTAAAAAGCTCGCTACTATCATCAAGGCCACCACTATCGATTAAAATGCACTCTTTGCCTTCAACCTCGATCTTAGCTTTGTTCGTATCTCTTGTCGTGCCGCTAACATCGCTTGTTATAGCGATACGACGACCAGCTAAGCGGTTAAAAAGTGAGCTTTTGCCGACATTTGGCTTGCCTACTAATATTACTTTTTGCAAATTTTGTCCTTTTCGTGATGGCTGATTATACAAATTTTTGACTTATATAAAGTATAAAAATTTCCTTAAAAGCACCAAAATGAAAGAAAAAACGACCGAAATTTAAGCCACTTTTCATTAAAATAGCTACTTTAAATTTAAAGGTCTTGTGATGTTAAAAAGGTTTTATATTTCGCATCTTGGTATTTTTTATATGCTCTTTGCTTGCTTTATGTTTGCCGTTACTGGCGCATTTGCAAAGTATCTTAGTAAAGATATGCCATCTATCGAAGTTGTTTTTTTTAGAAATTTAATAGGCCTTTTTATCGTTATTTATGCCATTTATAGATTTCCATTTAAGCAAGCTGGTGGACACTTTTTCTTGTTGATGTTTCGCGGTTTTGTGGGTACGGTCGCGCTTTTTGCTTTTTTTTACAATGTCGCTCATGTAAATTTGGCCACAGCTTTTACATTTCAAAAGACAAATCCAATCTTTACGGCTATCCTTGCAGCTTTTATTTTCAAAGAGCGTCTAAGCTCACTTGGCTGGTTTGCTGTATTTTTGGGATTTGGTGGAATTTTGCTTGTCATCCAGCCAAATTTAGGCATAAGCAAGACTGATATTATCGGCGTTTGGAGCGGTCTTGGTGCGGCGATCGCATACACGAGCGTTAAGGAGCTAAACAAGAGCTACGGTACAAATGTTATCGTGCTAAGTTTTATGCTTTGGGGATCATTTTTGCCACTTATTTGCATGGGTTTGGCAGAATTTTTCACCTATGAGCCACTTGATTTTTTGTTTTCAAAATTTAGCATGCCAAGCTGGTATAACGTTATTTTTATCTTGCTAATGGGACTTAGTGGATATTTTTTTCAGTCGTACATGACAAAGGCGTTTGCGGTTGGCAAAAAGGCTGGAGTGATCGCTGCGGTTAGCTACGCAGACGTTATTTTCACGCTTATAATTGGCTATTTTATGGGCGATGTATTGCCAAACCAAACGGCACTTTTAGGCATCTTGCTAGTAATAGTGAGCGGAATTTTAGTTGTGAAAGAAAAATAAAGGAGAAAAAATGATACTAATAGCAGGGCCTTGCGTCATAGAAAGCGAGCAGCTCGTTTTTGACGTGGCAAAAAGGCTAGTTAAATTTAACGAAGATAAGCGGATAGATTTTTATTTCAAATCAAGCTTTGATAAGGCAAATCGCACGAGTATAAGCTCGTTTCGCGGACCCGGGCTGGAGAAGGGTTGCGAAATTTTAGCCAAGGTAAAAAAGGAATTCGGCTTTAAAATTTTAACCGATATCCACGAGAGCTACCAGGCCGCGCCCGTAGGCGAAGTGGCCGATGTGCTGCAAATCCCGGCGTTTTTGTGCCGCCAGACCGATCTGCTCGTAGCTGCGGCTAAAACAAAAGCGGTCGTAAATATCAAAAAAGGACAGTTTTTGGCGGCGTCTGCGATGAAGCATTCGGTCAAAAAAGTGCTAGAAACGCGCGGCGTAAAGGGCGACGGATACGAGGTTGCTAAACAAAACGGAGTGTGGCTAACGGAGCGAGGCAGCACCTTTGGCTACGGAAATTTAGTCGTAGATATGCGAAATTTGGTGCTGATGAGGGAGTTTGCGCCCGTGATTTTCGATGCGACGCATAGCGTGCAGATGCCAAGCGCTCTTGGCGAAAAAAGTGGCGGCGACGCGAGATTCGTGCCGTATCTAGCACGAGCTGCGGCGGCTGCGGGCGTGGACGGATTTTTTTACGAGACGCATATTAATCCTTGCGAGGCGCTTTGCGACGGGCCGAATATGTTAAATTTGGACGAACTAGATGCAAATATCGCTCAAATTTTTAAGATAAAGCAAGCTCTTGGCGATGCAAACTAAGGGATTTTTGTGGGTATTAGGCGGCGCGGTCGCCGAGTGCGGCTGGGCGTACGGGCTAAAACACGCCCAAAGCGCCGTAGGATTCGCGCTTACTGCCGCGTTAGTCTGCGTTAGCTTCGTGTCGTTTATAAAGGCTTTAAAATATATCCCCGTTAGCGTCGCGTATACCGTATTTGTGGGGCTTGGAGCGTTTTTTATCGTAGTCGCCGAAAGCGTTAGCGAATACACCTCAAACGGCCAGACGCCGGATTTATTGCGGCTATTTTTCATAGCGACGCTGATCGCGGGCGTACTGGGGCTAAAAAGGCTAAAATCTTGACGCACGTTTTAGCTCTTTTGGCAGCGGGATGCTGCGAGGTCTCGGGCGTGTTTTTTCTGACCAAATTTCAAAAAAGCGTCAGTGTGAAAAAGGCGGCGAATTTTTTGATTTTGGTCGCAAATTTCGCCCTTTCGCTCTGGCTTCTTAGCTACGCGATGCAGGCGATGGCGATGTCTGTGGCGTACGCGATTTGGACGGGTATCGGAGCGGTCGGAGCCGTGCTGGTTGGCGTGGTATTTAACAACGAAAAGATAAATTTAGAAAAAGCCCTCTTTTTATTGCTCATCATCATTAGCGTGGTGATGTTAAAAATCATTTAAGTGCTAAATTTAGAAGCATGAACATGAAGTTAATTTGATAAGATAAAAACAGATTTTAAAATATATAACTTAAAAATTCGTTTACTTAATATA
>NZ_PIRR01000034.1:0-18137 GCF_003048555.1 Campylobacter concisus
TCTTGGTTCTCTTTTGTTTTGGTGAAACGACGACAGCCGGTAGTGCTCCAGGGTCGGTCGTCGGCAGCGTCAGATGTGTATAAGATGCAGCTCTTATTTGCATATCACTTGTAATCTTTTTTATAAAGTCCATTCTTTGCATTTTTTCTTTTACTCTATTATACTGATCAACATAAGAGCATTTTTATAAATTGCTATATCTTATTATACGTTTTAGTATATTTTAAAAACACTTGTTTGAGCACTTTGTATTTTACAAAAATGATTACATTATGGATGGTGTCCCCAACAGGGTTCGAACCTGTGGCCTTAGAATTAGGAATTCTACGCTCTATCCAGCTGAGCTATGAGGACAATTCATATTTTTGTAGATAGATTTTATAAGAATTTAATTTTTAAAGGACAGATTGCTCTGTCCTTCTTTAGCTAATTAGCCATTTCTCTTTTTAATGATCTCATCACTTACGTTTTTAGGAACTTCTTCGTAGTGATCAAATTCCATTGAATAAGTTGCGCGGCCTTGAGTCATTGAGCGAAGATCTGTTGAATAGCCAAACATTTGAGCTAATGGACAATAAGCTGCAATGATCTTCACACCATTTCTATCATCCATTGAATTTACTTGGCCACGGCGTTTGTTAAGGTCGCCTATAACATCACCCATATACTCTTCTGGAGTTTCAACTTCAACCTTCATCATAGGCTCAAGAATAACAGCACCTGCCTTTCTAGCACCTTCCTTGAATCCCATTGAAGCAGCAAGTTTAAATGCCATTTCAGATGAGTCAACTTCATGGTAGCTACCATCAAAAAGGGTAACTTTAACATCTTCGACTGGATAACCAGCAAGAACACCGCTTTGAAGTGCCTCTTTGCAACCTTTTTCAACAGCTGGAATATATTCTTTTGGAACAACACCACCTTTGATGTCATTTACAAACTCAAATCCACTAGCAGCTGGAAGCGGCTCAATACGTAAAAATACGTGACCGTATTGACCACGACCGCCTGATTGTTTAGCATACTTATATTCTTGTTCGACTGTCTTACGAATGGTTTCGCGATAAGCAACTTGTGGTTGTCCAACTTCAGCATCTACTTTAAATTCACGAAGCATACGATCAACTATGATCTCCAAGTGAAGCTCACCCATACCGCTAATAATAGTTTGACCACTCTCTTCGTCTGTACTAACTCTAAAACTTGGATCTTCTTGAGCTAGTTTTTGAAGTGCTATTGCCATTTTTTCCTGGTCTGCCTTTGTTTTTGGTTCAACCGCAACACTAATGACTGGCTCAGGGAAGTCCATTCTCTCAAGGATAACTTTATCTTTTTCGCTAGCTAGAGTATCACCTGTTAGTGTATTTTTTAGACCAACAACAGCGCCGATCTCACCAGCAAAAAGCTCAGTAATCTCTTCACGTTTATTTGAGTGCATTTTTAGCAAGCGACCGATTCTCTCTTTACTATCTTGAACGGTATTATAAGCATAGCTACCACTTTCTAAGCTTCCTCTATAAACACGAATAAATGTTAGCTGTCCGACAAATGGGTCAGTCATGATCTTAAATGCAAGAGCTGCAAATTCACCATTATCAGTACTTTCAACAGTTACTTCGGTACCATCTTCATATACACCCTTAATAGCTTCAATTTCATCTGGAGCTGGCAAGTAGTCAACAACAGCATCAAGTAGAGGTTGAATTCCTTTGTTTTTAAACGCAGTTCCGCAAAGCATAGGCGTGATAGTCATTCTTAAGCAGCCTGCTTTTATGCCTTTTTTAATTTCTTCTTCACTTAGCTCTTCACCTGCAAAGAATTTCTCCATCAAGCTATCATCTGTCTCAGAAACAGCTTCGATTAGTTTTGCGCGGTATTCTTCTGCTTTATCTTTAAATTCAGCTGGAATTTCTTCTTCAACATAGTCAGTTGGCTTTTTCTCATCATTCCAAACGTAAGCTTTCATTCTTACAAGGTCAACCACACCTCTAAAGTTATCCTCAGCACCTATAGGAATTTGAATAGGAATTGGGTTTGCTTTTAGTCTTTCCCTAATCTGCTCTTCAACTCTAAAGAAATTTGCGCCGATTCTATCCATTTTATTAACAAAAACGATTCTTGGTACGTGATATTTATTTGCTTGTCTCCAAACGGTTTCTGATTGTGGTTGAACACCACCAACAGAACAAAATACTGAAACAGCACCATCAAGAACACGCATAGAACGCTCAACTTCGATAGTAAAGTCAACGTGTCCCGGAGTGTCTATTAGGTTTATTTGATAACCCTTCCAAAATGCCGTAGTTGCAGCTGAAGTAATAGTAATACCACGCTCTTTTTCTTGTTCCATCCAGTCCATGGTAGCAGCACCATCATGAACCTCACCTATTTTATGGCTCATGCCAGTAAAGAATAAAATTCTCTCACTAGTAGTTGTCTTTCCAGCATCAATGTGAGCCGCAATACCGATATTTCTTACCTTATGTAAAGGCGTTTTTCTCTCTGCCATATTAATTCTTTCTTACCAGCGGTAGTGAGCAAATGCTTTATTAGCTTCTGCCATCTTGTAAGTATCTTCCTTCTTCTTGAAAGATGCACCTTTTGAGTTTGCCGCATCTAAGAGCTCATTCGCTAGTTTATCTATCATAGTTCTTTCGCTTCTTTTTCTAGCGTAAGTTATAAGCCAGCGGATAGCAAGAGCTTGTTGGCGAGCTGGGCGAACCTCAACTGGTACTTGATAAGTAGCACCACCAACACGGCGTGATTTAACTTCTAAAATAGGTTTTACATTTTCGATAGCGTCGTTAAAAACGTCGATGCCTTTAACCTCAGCATTTTTCTTTTCGATAGCTTTAATAGCACCATACATTATCTCAGTAGCGACGCTTTTTTTGCCATCATACATAAGAGAATTAATAAATTTAGTGATTATTTTATTTCCGTAAATCGGATCAGGTAAAACTTCCCTTACAGGAGCTTTTCTTCTTCTCATTTTGATCTTTCCTTCAAATTTTTATGAAATTTTACTCAAACGTTTGCAAATTTTAGCAACGTCTGCGAACCTAAATTTTTACTTTTTTGTTGCAGCTGCAGCGCCAGCTTTAGGGCGTTTTGCACCATATTTAGAACGAGAAACTGTTCTTTTTGCAACACCAGCAGTATCAAGTGCACCACGAACGATGTGGTATTTAACACCTGGTAAGTCTTTAACCCTACCGCCGCGAACTAAAACGATACTGTGTTCTTGTAGGTTGTGACCTTCACCACCGATATAGCTGATGACTTCAAAACCGCTTGTTAGCCTGACTTTGGCAACTTTCCTCAAAGCTGAGTTTGGTTTTTTAGGAGTTGTAGTATAAACCCTAGTGCAAACTCCTCTTCTTTGAGGGCACTCTTTTAACGCTGGAGATTTTGACTTAACAGTCACTTTCTTGCGTTCTTTTCTGACCAATTGATTTATGGTTGGCACAATAATTCCTTTCAACTAAATTTATTAAAAAGACCTAATTTTATTTAAAATAAACTTAAATAACGGTTAATAAGTTAGACTTACTCATCTAATTCTTGATTTTATAAAAACTCCGCTGTCTTTATTTTGTATTAATCTTGTTTGACAGCATATTTGCCACCACCTGTCAAAAGAATACAAAGCGAAATAGCAATATAAAGGTAAATAAGCTCTGATTTAAAGCCATTGACCTCATTTAATGCAAATAAATTTGCAAATCCATAGTAGGAGTATAAAATAGTAATACTGGTACCTAAAACTAGGATAGCACCTATCCTTGAATAAAAACCAATAATTAACATGATAGGCGCTAAGACCTCTCCAAGATAAGAAAAATATGCCAAAAATCCAGGTAAACCAGCATTTACTAATATACCTTTTACCTCACTAAGTCCATGTAAAATTTTACCAAAACCATGCATAAAAAGGCAGATACCAAGTCCTAAACGTATAAATAAAAGTCCAAGATCAACGTTTTTCATAAATTCTCCATGATGTGATTTCAAAGATAAGGATTTTATTAGGTGATAGTTAATAGCTTGTAAATTTTTATTGATTTAATTTTATAAAGAGGTTAAGCCCCAAAATAAGGGGCTTAAAGGACTAGTTTTCTTTGATTTTTACTTTTTTATCTTTATAAAAACCAGTTCCAACTGGGATCATACGTCCGAGGATAACGTTCTCTTTTAGATCTTCAAGATAGTCAAATTTAGCAGCAATCGATGCTTCTGTTAAGACCTTAGTTGTCTCTTGGAACGATGCAGCAGAGATCACACTATCACTTCCGATAGCTGCTCTTGTAACGCCTAATAAGATTGGCTCAGCAATAGCTGGCTCACCACCCATGTTCATGATACGTTCGTTCTCTTCTTTAAATTTATTTCTTGAGACCATATCACCAACGATGAAATTTGTATTTCCACTATCAACGATTTTGACTTGGCGAAGCATTTGAGAGACAATGATCTCGATATGTTTATCAGCGATCGCAACACCTTGGCGACGATAAACTTGTTGAATCTCGCTAATCAAATAGTAGTGAAGTGCTTTTTCGCCAAGAATTCTTAAAATATCGTGGCTTGAGATTAGCCCATCAGTTAGTTTCTCGCCAGCATGGACAAATTCACCGTCTCTTACTTGTATCTGACGACTTTTCTCGATCAGATACTCAGCAGTTGTGCCATCTTCAGCTTGGATGATTATGCGCTCTTTTGAGCGAAGTGGCTTATCAAATCTAACCACACCATCAATCTCTGCAACGATAGCTGTATTTTTAGGGCGTCTTGCTTCAAATAGCTCACTAACTCTTGGAAGACCACCAGTGATATCTTTTGACTTAGCGACAGCTTTTGGAGTCTTAGCCAAAATATCAGCTTGAGCTACTTCATCACCACTTGAGACAAAGATCGCAGTTTTTGGATCAAGCGGATACTTAATTAAATTTCCTTTTTTAGTAGCGATAATAATCGCAGGTTTTACACCACTTGGCAAATACTCATTGATAACAAGACGTCTTTGTCCAGTCGCTTCATCAGCTTGCTCAGTCGCACTATATCCTGGCTCAATATCCTCAAAGCTAACCACACCAGCTTCTTCAGCAATAGTTGGAGTTGAGTATGGATCCCACTCGGCAATAATCAACTTGTCATCTTTTTCAGGTAATGAAACTACAGTAGCTCTCTCAACTGCATCATTATCAGAAACTTGAATGATAGAATTTCTTGGGATATAATGGCGAACCGCCTCACGTCCATCTTTATCAGAAACAACTACAAAGAAACCTTTTTCAGTTACTTTGTGACCTTTTTTGATATCTTTAACCCTATCAAGATAATCACCTTTTAATATGAAAAATTTAACCACACCATTTGCGTCAGCTAAAATTTTACGAGTTACTGGATCTCCGTCTGAAATTTTAAGTTCACTAGCATATGGGATACGATTTGGGATATTCCAACCCTCTTTTATGATCTCAACGATACTTTCATTCTCTTTTACTTTATCGCCACTTACATAAGGTATATACATCTTTCCTTCGATCTTTCCGCTAACACCAGCTAATTCGTTTGGCTTAGCAAGATCATTTCTTCTAATTGTATATTTAACCTCTTCTTTTTTACCTTTTATCACGATATTTACATCTTCGTGGGCATATTCGATCTCTATTTTACCGTCAATCGTTGATTTAATCTTTGGCTCAACAAGTAGCACAGCCGCGCTTCTTCTATTTGCAACGATCTTCTTATCGCCATTATCATAAGTATTAAGGTTATAATATCTGATGAATCCCTCTTTTTGGGCGATTACTTGACGATCTTGTTGCTCAGTAGAAGCCGTACCACCGATGTGGAATGTTCTTAGCGTTAGCTGTGTACCTGGCTCACCGATAGATTGAGCTGAAATGATACCAACTGCTTCACCTGGTTTTACAAGTTTGCCCTCACCCAAGTTTAAGCCGTAGCATTTTGCGCAAACGCCTTTTGGTGCCTTGCACGTGATAGGCGTTCTAATGCTCACTGATTTTATACCAGCCTCAGTTATAGCTCTAGCTTTTTCTTCATCAAGTAGCGTACCTTCGCTAAATAAAATTTCATTTGTTATAGGATCGATCACATCATCTGCTAAAACACGGCCTAATACTCTTTCTTCAAGGCTTTCTATTAGCTCGCCACTCTCTGTAATATCTGTAATTTCAACACCCTCGTGCGTACCGCAGTCATGCATTGTGACTTTAACATTTTGAGCAACATCGATTAGTTTTCTTGTTAAATAACCGGCGTTGGCTGTTTTTAGAGCGGTATCTGCAAGTCCTTTTCTAGCTCCGTGGGTAGAGTTAAAGTACTCCATTATGTTTAGACCTTCACGGAAGTTTGAAATGATCGGTGTTTCAATAATTGAGCCATCAGGTTTTGCCATAAGACCACGCATACCAGCTAGCTGGCGAATTTGTGCTGCACTACCTCTCGCACCTGAGTCTGCCATCATATAAATCGAGTTAAATCCGCCCTTATCATTTTGGATAAGCTTCATCATCTCGCTTGCAACGCTGTTGTTTGTATCTGTCCAGATATCAATGATCTTGTTGTATCTCTCACTATCTGTTAAAAGACCAGCGCCGTATTGCTTTTGAATTTCTCGAACTTTTTTCTTAGCTTCGTCAATATATTTTTGCTTGCTATCAGGTACGATGATATCAGCAATAGAGATAGAAATTCCCGCTTTTGTCGCATATCTAAAGCCTAAATTTTTAAGCTTATCAAGGAAGTCAGCCGTTACTTCAAGACCACCATTTCTATAAACATAATCAACTAAATTTGCAATATCTTTTTTCTTCATAATCTTATTCCACATATTTTCAGGAACAAAATCAGGAAGTATCGCTCTTAGAATCAAGCGACCAGCTGTTGTGAAGATGATCTTGTTATCAACCATTGTCTTAATTTTAGCGTGAAGACCAAGAGTATTAGCCTCTTCAGCGATCATTACTTCATCAACGCTTGAGAAAATTTTATTTGCGCCTTTTTCGTCATTTCTCTCTAGGCTTAAATAATAAATTCCTAAAACCATATCTTGTGAAGGAACTGTGATGGCCTTACCGCTTGCAGGAAGCAAGATGTTCATTGAACTAAGCATCAAAATTTTGCACTCAGCGATAGCTTCCTGTGATAGTGGTACGTGAACAGCCATTTGGTCGCCGTCGAAGTCAGCGTTGAACGCCGCACAAACTAGTGGATGAAGCTGGATCGCCTTACCCTCAACAAGCACTGGGTGAAATGCCTGGATAGAAAGCTTGTGAAGTGTTGGAGCACGGTTTAGCATAACTGGATAGTCTTTAACTACCTCTTCTAGGCACTCCCAAACCTCATTTGTCTTATCTTCTATCATCTTTTTAGCTTGCTTAACAGTTGTTGCATAGCCTTTTTCTTCAAGGCGAGCAAGCAAATGTGGTTTAAATAGTTCTAGAGCCATTTTCTTTGGAAGACCGCACTGATCCATCTTTAGCTTTGGACCAACGACGATAACAGAACGTCCAGAGAAGTCAACACGCTTACCTAGCAAATTCTGACGGAAGCGACCTTGCTTACCTTTGATAATCTCGCTTAGTGATTTTAGTGGGCGCTTATTTGCACCTTTTACTGCATTTGCTCTGCGGCCATTATCAAATAGCGCATCAACAGCTTCTTGAAGCATTCTCTTTTCATTTCTGATAATGATCTCAGGTGCATCAAGCTCAAGTAGACGTTTTAGACGGCTATTTCTGTTTATTACGCGGCGATATAGGTCATTTACGTCTGAAACAGCAAATTTACCACCATCAAGGCTGACTAGCGGTCTAAGATCAGGTGGAAGAACTGGTAAATTTGTTATCATCATCCACTCTGGGCGGTTACCTGAATTTAAAAAACTCTCGATAACTTTTAGGCGTTTTACGATAGTCTTTTTCTTAGCCTCAGAATTTGTAGACTCCATCTCTTCTTTTAGTTGATTTAAAATTTCCATCAAATCAAGCTCAGCTAACATGTCATAGATGACCTCGCCACCCATTCTAGCCGTAAAACCAGTCTCTTCATATCTTGAAGCTAGGCTTTGATATTGTTCTTCATTTAAAACGTCGTATTTTTCAACTTTTTTAGAATTTTCATTGTCGTAATAAGCCTCACCAGCATTATCAACAATGTATGCCTCATAGTAAAGTACGCGCTCAAGGTCTTTCATCTTAATACCAAGAAGTGCACCAATACGGCTTGGTAAGAAATTTACATACCAGATGTGAGCCACTGGAGTTACAAGCTCGATGTGACCCATACGAGAGCGGCGAACCTTAGATGTCGTTACTTCAACACCACATTTTTCGCACTTGATGCCTTTATAACGCATCTTTTTATATTTGCCGCAAAGGCACTCGTAGTCACGGATCGGTCCAAAAATTTTGGCACAAAATAAGCCGTCACGCTCAGGTTTTAGCGTGCGGTAGTTGATAGTTTCTGGTTTTTTAACCTCACCATAACTCCAAGATTTTATCTTCTCAGGACTTGCTAAACGAAGTTGAAAAGCTTCAAAATCACGAGGTCTATGCTCTTCTTTTATCTCAACTGGTTTTAAATTAGTTAGTTTCATTTGTCTCATCCTCATCATATACTTCTACATCAAGAGCTAGTGATTTTAGCTCGTTTGTTAGAACAAAGAACGTCTCAGGGATACCAGTCTCAGGAACGTTTTCACCTCTTGTTAAAGCTTTGTAAGCAGAAAGTCTTCCCTCAACATCGTCTGATTTTACAGTTAGCATCTCTCTTAGTGTATGAGCGGCACCATAAGCCTCAAGTGCCCAAACCTCCATCTCTCCAAACCTTTGACCACCAAATAGCGCCTTACCGCCGACAGGTTGCTGCGTAACAAGACTGTATGGTCCAGTACTTCTTGCGTGAACTTTCTCATCAACCAAGTGGTGAAGTTTTAGCATATACATACAACCAACATTAACGCGTTCTCTTATCTTTGAGCCTGTGCGTCCATCGTATAGTTCAGTTTTGCCGTCACTATCTATCTTTGCCATCTCAAATAGTTTTGCAAATTCATCAGCCTTAACGCCTTCAAAAATTGGAGTTGCAAATCTTACGCCATTACTCCAATCTTTTGCATATTCAAGAAGCTTCTCGTCACTCATCTTGCCAAGAGCTTTTTTAGCATCCATTAGCTTAGCAACACCTGCTATTTCTATCATCTTAGCTCTTAGTTCTTTTATCCACTCGCCTTTTTTGGTTTCAAAAATTTCATTGATCTGCTCGCCTAAGCGGTAGCCAACAAGACCAAGGTGGCTCTCTAAAATTTGACCGATGTTCATACGGCTTGGAACACCAAGTGGATTTAGCACGATGTCTACGATCTGACCACTTGGAAGATAAGGCATATCTACTTCTCTAACTATATTTGAAACGATACCTTTGTTTCCGTGACGTCCAGCCATTTTATCGCCAACTTTTAGTTTGCGTTTTGTAGCTATATAAACTTTTACAAGTTTAACAACACCGCTTGGTAAAATGTCATCTTTTTCTAAAATTTCTATCTTAGCATCGTGCTCTTCTTTGAGCTTTTTCTTCTCATTTTGGAAGTAATTTTTTAGCTCATCATATTTCTTTTGGATATCTTTTGAAAAGCTTTTAACGATAGCATTTAGAGTAAATCTATTTATATTTTCAAGATCAGCCTTATTGATCTTTGAGCCTTTCTTATACTCTTTTTTATTTACCTCTTGATCACTTGCTAGTGGATTTTTAGAAAGAAGTGCTGTAACTTTTAGCATCTCTTCGCGGTCTAGCATAAGTAGTCTATCATGATGTTCTTTTTCTAAAAGAGTCTTCTCCTCTTCGTAAGCTTTATTTGTTCTGCTATCTTTTTCATAACCTTTTTTGGTGAAAATTTTAACATCAACAACCACGCCTTCCATCGAAGCTGAAGCGTAAAGCGATTTATTTACCACGTGGCCAGCCTTTTCACCAAAGATCGCACGTAGTAATCTCTCTTCTGGAGTTGGCTTAACTTCGCCTTTTGGAGATACTTTACCAACAAGGATCATACCAGGCTTGATCTCTGTACCAATTTTGACAATACCACTTTCATCAAGGTGCATGAGCTCCTCTTCTTTGACATTTGGTATATCTTTTGTTATCTCCTCAACCCCGTCTTTTAACTCACGAGCCTCGATCTCTTTTTCATAGATATGGACACTCGTAAAGGCGTCTTCGCGTATCATTTTTTCACTAATAACGATCGCGTCCTCGTAGTTGTAACCATTCCAAGGCATAAATGCTATTAGTGCGTTTTTACCGATAGCTAGCTCGCCTTTTTCCATGCTTGGGCCGTCAGCAATTATTTGGCCAGCAACAATCTCATCACCTTTTTTAACTATCGGATGTTGAGAAAAAGTCGTATTTTGGTTTGTTCTTAAATTTTTCTCCAAAGAGTAATGATCGATATATGGACCAGCTTCGTCTTCGCCTAAAATGAATATATTTTTATTATCAACCTTTTCAACCACACCACTACGTTTTGCTTTTACGCTTTCCCATGCATCTCTTGCGATAACGCTTTCCATACCTGTTCCAACAATAGGAGCAGTTGAGCGAAGTAGTGGTACTGCCTGACGTTGCATGTTTGAACCCATGAGAGCACGGTTAGCATCATCATGCTCTAGGAATGGAATAAGTGAAGCCGCAACACCAGCTATCATACCAGAACAAAGGTCGATCAAAGTAACATCTTCTCTACGGGCAAGCATCATCTCGCCATCTTTTCTAACCTCAATCAAGTCCTCAACGATGTGTCCATTTTCATCAAGCTTGGTTGATGCTGGAGCTATAACATTGCCCTCTTCTTGAGTTGCGGTTAAATAAACTATCTCATCAGTCACTTTGCCA
This sequence comes from Campylobacter concisus, assembly GCF_003048555.1. Taxonomy (GTDB): domain Bacteria; phylum Campylobacterota; class Campylobacteria; order Campylobacterales; family Campylobacteraceae; genus Campylobacter_A; species Campylobacter_A concisus_AO. Next base: position 10,924 of record NZ_PIRR01000034.1, read on the forward strand.
TCTATAACTTTTTTGTAAGGTGCTTCAACAAAGCCAAGATCATTCACTTTTGCATAGGTTGAAAGTGTATTGATAAGACCAATATTTTGACCTTCTGGAGTCTCAACTGGACAAATTCTACCGTAATGAGTTGGGTGAACGTCACGCACCTCAAATCCAGCACGCTCTTTTACTAAGCCACCCTCACCAAGTGCAGATAGACGGCGCTTGTGAGTAACTTCACTAAGTGGGTTTGTCTGATCCATAAACTGGCTTAATTGACCGCCTGTGAAAAATTCCATAATTGTTGCTGTGATCATTTTTGGATTAATAAGGTCATATGGCATAATCTCTTCGGTATTATTACTTAAACTTGTAAATTTATCGCGGATAGCCTTTTGCATCTTTACAAAACCAAGGTGAAGCTCGCTAGCGAGTAGCTCACCGATTGACCTTATACGGCGATTACCAAGGTGGTCGCGGTCATCAATGTGACCTTGTCCGTTTTTAACTTTTATAAGATATTTTGCAGTTTTTATGATATCTTCGCTTGTTAGCAAAGTAACGTATTCTGGTACATCAAGAGAGAGCTTATGATTCATTTTCATACGACCAACTTTTGTTAAATCGTATCTCTCAGGGTTAAATAGCATATCATTTACAAAACTCTTTGCAGCCTCTTTAACAACTGGCTCTCCTGGTCTCATGACCTTATAAATTCTAATAGCCGCAAGATCATTTTCATCATCCACACCCTCAGTTTGTTTTAAAACCTTAAGCATATCATTGTCAGCTATAAAAGAATTTATAATCGCATCATCAACACCAGCAGCGGAGTTATTTATAATCTCAATACTTTCATGTTCAGCTAAAATTTTTGCAAGTTTATTCTCGTCAAGAGCAGATAATGTATCATATAAAATTTCTCCACTCTCTGTATTTATTACAGGATTTGCCAAATATCTACCGATAAGTGCTTCAACTGGGTATTCAACAAATTTTACGCCATCTTCAATTAACTTATCAGCTTTTTTCTTAGTAAGACGCTTGCCTGCTTGGTGAAGAATTTCTCCATCTTCGTTTTTTATATCATATTCAACTCTTCCCAAATAATCTTCAGGATTAAAAAGAGTTAAGAATTTGTTATTTTTGATAATTAAATTTTGTATTGGATAAAACAACTTAATAATGTCTTGTTTTTTATATCCAAGCGCCCTAAATAATATAGTTACTGGCACTTTTCTACGTTTATTTATCCTAACATATAAAATATCTTTTGTGTCATATTCGAAATGTAGCCAAGAGCCACGATCAGGTATTATTTGAGCTGTATAAATTAATTTATTTGCAACAGTCGCGCTCTCTTCTTGTTTAAAAATAACACCTGGGCTTCTATGGAGTTGATTTACAACAACACGCTCAACACCATTTATAATAAATGAAATTCTATCAGTCATTAGTGGAATTTCGCGTATAAAAATTTCTTGTTCTTTTATATCTTTAACACCAACTTTATCACCTGTCTTATCATCTTTCTCATGAACGATAAGACGTATTTTCATCTTTAAATTTACAGAGTATGTAAGACCTCTTTCTATACACTCTCTAATTGTATATTTTGGTTTTCCAATTTCTGAGCCAACATATTCTAAAGTCAAACGATTTTGCGGATCATGTATTGGAAAGATTGATTTGAAAACTTTTTCTATACCGCTTTCTGTTTGATTGTTATTTAGATTTAAAAAATTATCAAAGCTCTTTTTTTGTAGTTGTAGTAGGTTCGGAACGTCTATCTCTTTAACGACATTAGAGAAGTCAACTCTAAGACGATTTCCTGAGTATAAGCTATTTAACATTGCATCTACCTCGTGGTAATTTTGAAAGAAAAGTATAGCCTTTTAACAAGGCATCTAAAATTTAAAAAAAGAGAGAGCCTTTGCCCTCTCTTGAAATATTAAGCTCAAATAATAAAAAATTATTTAAGTTCAACCTTAGCGCCAGCTTCTTCAAGCTCTTTTTTAGCTGCCTCAGCCTCATCTTTACTAACACCTTCTTTAAGAACAGATGGTGTTCCCTCAACTGCGTCTTTAGCTTCTTTAAGACCAAGACCAGTAAGCGCTCTAACAACTTTAATAACGTTGATTTTCTTATCACCAGAGTCAACCAAAACAATGTTAAATTCTGTCTTCTCCTCTGCAGCAGCTGCTGCACCACCTGCTACAGCTGCACCACCTGCTACCATTACAGGAGCAGCGCTAACACCAAATTTCTCTTCAAACTCTTTTACAAGTTCACTAAGTTCAAGTACAGAAAGATTAGATATAAACTCTAATACATCTTCTTTAGTAATTGCCATTTTTAATCCTTATTATTTTTAATTTTTATTAAGCTAATTGTTCTTTTTTCTCTTTAAGCGCATTCAAACCTATTGTGAAATTTTGAATTGGCGCATTCCAAACTTGTAAAAGCATCGCAATAAGCTCATCACGGCTAGGCATTTTAGATAGAGCTTTAACTTTATCAACGCTAGCAACTTCGCCATCAATATAAGCTGTTTTTATTTTGAAAAGATCAGCATTAGACTCTTCAAATTTTGCGGCTACTTTAGTTACTGCTAATTGATCTTCGCTCCAAAGATAGATATTTGTATCTTTGAGTTCCATTCCGACTTTATCAGAATTTTTAAGAGCAATATTTGCAAGAGTATTTTTAATAACCTGAACTTTTACATTTTGTTCTTTAGCAGAATTTCTTAAAACTTCAAGTTTCTTTACTGAAAGGCCACGATAGTCACAAACTACAATAGCTTCAGCAGTTTTAAATTCACTCTCTAATTTTGCAACAACTTCAGTTTTTTCGTTACGTGTCACTTTTTCTCCTTTCCGACCGGTAATTTCAAGCAGAGCGGGTCGAATCAATTAAGCCCAATGGCCTCGGCTATCTCCAATCTAAGATATAAATTTTAATTTTTAGTTTTATTTTAAGTCCATAACTTCTTGAGTATCAAGAGCTATAGATGGGCTCATTGTCAAAGACAACGAAGCATTTTTAACATATCTACCCTTTGCGGTTGCAGGCTTATGTTTATTGATCGCTTTAATAAATGTTGAAATATTTTCATTTAATTGTTCTTTAGTAAAATTAACTTTACCAAGACCTGCATGTATATTTCCTTGCTTATCAACACGGAAATTTACTTGACCGCTTTTTGCATTATTAACAGCTTGTGCAACATCCATTGTAACTGTGCCAGTTTTTGGGTTTGGCATTAATCCTTTTGGTCCTAAAATTCTACCGACCTTACCTACAAGACCCATTAAATTTGGAGTAGCTATAAGAACATCAAAATTCATTATGCCTTTTTGAATATCTTCGACCAAATCATCTGCACCAACAATATCAGCACCAGCTGCTTTTGCCTCATCAGCTTTAGTATCTTTTGCAATAACTGCAACTCTTACAGTTTTACCTGTACCAGCTGGTAAAACTACTGAACCACGAACCATTTGATCAGCATGTCTTGGATCAACATTTAATTTTAATGCAATCTCAACTGTTTCATTAAATTTAGCAGAAGCTAGAGTTTTAACTGTATCAATAGCCTCACTAAGGTTATAAATTTTATCTTGCTCTACTTTTTTGAGCAATTCTTGAAATCTCTTACTAGTTTTTCCCATAAATTTCTCCGCATATATATTGCTTCCGTCTTTTGCTAATCAACCTGACGGTAAAGGTTTTAGTCTATTACTTCGACACCCATTGATCGAGCTGAACCAGCAATAATTTTAGCTGCTTGCTCTTTATCATTTGTATTTAAATCAACAAGTTTTTTCTCAACTATTTCTAAAACTTGAGCTTTTGTTAGTTTGCCTACTTTATTTTTTAAAGGATTATCAGTTCCTTTTGTTATACCTGCAGCCTTTTTAATAAGATCTGTAGCAGGAGGCTGTTTTGTGATAAATGTAAAACTTTTATCAGCATAAACAGTTATAACAACTGGAATATTAAACCCAACCATATCTTTTGTTCTCTCATTAAAGGCTTTACAAAATTCCATAATATTAACACCTTTTTGTCCAAGAGCTGGACCAACCGGCGGACTAGGGTTTGCTTTTGTTGCAGCAATTTGTAATTTTATTTCACCTATAACTTTTTTAGCCATTTCTTGCTCCTTAAATTATCTTCTCAACTTGTGAATACAAAATATCAACAGGGGTGCTTCTACCAAAAATAGAAACATTAAGCCTAAGTTTTCCATGTATCATGTCATATTCTTCAACAATACCTGTAAAGTTAGCAAAAGGACCTTCTGTTATACGAACACTCTCACCATCCTCAAAGAATATCTTAGGTTTTGGCGCAGCTCTTTTTTGAACTTTTTCCAAAATAGTATTAATATCTTTTTCAGATAATGGTGTAGGTTTTTTAGCTTCACCAATAAAACGTCCAACTTTTGGTAAAGATTGAATCCTGTGCCAAAGAGCTGTATCAAGGTCTAAGCATGCAAAAGCATAACCTGGATAAAGAGTTCTTTCGTTGATTTTTTGCTTGCCATTTTTTATTTCAATTACGTCTTCTGTAGGAACTATAACTTCTTTTAGCTGATCTTCTATTCCATGATCTTTTACTAAATTTTCAATTCCTCTTTTTACTGCCATTTCGCTTCCAGCGTAAGTCTGTATAGCATACCATTTATGTGACATTACTTTTCCTTATATCATATAACTTTAGATAGAACAAAGGACATAATAACATCGACAAGAGCTAAAAAAAGTGATACAACAGCAACTACGATAAAAACTGCAAAAAAAGCATTTCTAATTTGTTCTTTTGTAGGATAGATAACCTTCATTATTTCCAATTTAGAAAGCTTAATATAATTTATAATTTTCTCCATAATCTTAACCTTAGTCGTGGCAGGGCAAGAGGGATTCGAACCCCCAACCATTGGATTTGGAATCCAGCGCTCTACCGTTGGAGCTATTGCCCTAATAGCTTCTTAATTAACTTTTTAATTTAACTTCTTTATGTATAGTATGTTTTTTTAATCTTGGGCAATACTTTTTAAGCTCAACTTTATCTGTAGTAGTTTTACTATTTTTAGTTGTTGTATAATTTATATCACCACTTTCAGAGCATTTTAAACCAATTTTAATTCTCATATAAGTCCTTTTCAAAATATCAAAGGGAATATTCTCCCTTTGACAAATTTTTATAAATTAACCAAGTATTTTTGAAACAACACCTGAACCAACAGTCCTACCACCTTCACGGATAGCAAAACGAGTGCCTTCCTCAAGTGCTACTGGAGCAATCAATTCAACAGAAATTCTTACATTATCACCTGGCATAACCATCTCTGTTCCTTCTGGAAGCGTAATTGAACCAGTAACATCAGTTGTTCTTACATAGAATTGTGGTCTATAGTTATTAAAGAAAGGAGTATGGCGACCACCTTCTTCTTTTGTCAAGATATAGACTTCGCCTTCAAATTTTGTATGAGGGGTAATTGATTTAGGCTTGCAAAGAACCATACCACGCTCAACATCCTCTTTCTTAGTACCACGGAGAAGAACGCCAACATTATCACCAGCTTCGCCTTGATCCATCTCTTTTCTAAACATTTCAACGCCAGTAACTGTTGTTGTTTGAGTTGGCTTAATACCAACAATCTCAATTGTGTCACCAACTTTTATAACACCTTTTTCGATTCTACCAGTTACAACTGTACCACGACCTGAAATCGAAAAAACATCCTCGATTGGCATAAGAAGATCTTTATCTGTTGCACGAACTGGAGTTGGAATATAGCTATCAACTGCATCCATTAATTCCATAATTTTTGCTGACCATTCGCCATCTTGACCAGCTTTTGCCTCTTCAAGGGCTTTAAGTGCTGAACCAGAAACAATAGGTGTATCATCGCCTGGGAAATTATACTCATTAAGTAATTCGCGGATTTCCATTTCAACCAATTCAAGTAACTCAGCATCATCAACCATATCAGCTTTATTCATGAAAACAACAATGTATGGAACACCAACTTGGCGTGATAATAAAATATGCTCTCTAGTTTGTGGCATTGGGCCATCAGCTGCAGAAACAACCAGAATAGCTCCATCCATTTGCGCAGCACCTGTAATCATGTTTTTTACATAGTCGGCGTGACCAGGGCAGTCAACGTGGGCATAGTGGCGTTTCTCTGTCTCGTACTCAATATGTGAAGTAGCAATTGTAATACCACGTTCTTTTTCTTCTGGAGCATTATCAATATTATCATAATCTTTTAGCTCAGCAAGTCCTTTGCGTGAAAGAACAGCAGATATTGCAGCTGTTAATGTAGTTTTACCATGATCTACGTGACCAATAGTACCTATGTTTACGTGCGGCTTGTTACGTGAAAATTTTTCTTTAGCCATCTTTTCCTCCGTATGTGATATATGTCTTTTTTCTTACCAAATTTGTATAATCATAATAAAATCATATTAACCAGTGGAGCTCATAGCGGGACTTGAACCCGCGACCTCTTCCTTACCAAGGAAGTGCTCTACCTCTGAGCCATATGAGCGAAAAACGCTTGGCAGAGATGATTCCAATTAAATAATACAAACAACTAAAAATTTTGAAAATAAAGTAAGGAATAACTGTGTTTAGTAAAATCTAGATACAGCTCCCAGTTTATTTTCCCAAATTTTGGAGCGGGAAACGGGGCTCGAACCCGCGACCCTCAGCTTGGAAGGCTGATGCTCTAGCCAACTGAGCTACTCCCGCATAACAATGGTGGTGAGACGTGGATTCGAACCACGGAAGACATAGTCAGCAGATTTACAGTCTGCCCTCGTTGGCCGCTTGAGTATCTCACCTTAAACATTAATAAACTATTTTGGTATTTTCTGGTCAAACACTGTTACAAAAATGGAGCTGGTGAACGGACTTGAACCGCCGACCCACTGCTTACAAGGCAGTAGCTCTACCAACTGAGCTACACCAGCACCTGTTTTGTGAAGTGGCAATTATATATCAAAACAAGGTAAAAGTCAAGGGAAATTTAAAAAATTTTCATAAAAATTAAAATCATAAAATACAGCCATTTAAGAATACAAATTTTTATTACATTTAAATCCGTAATGCATCATTAAATATTTATGAAATATGTATAATTTTTATAGTTTTATTTTTTTTAAAAGCTAAAATTCCTATAATTACTAAAAAATATATAAGGACTTAATATGCAA
>NZ_PIRR01000035.1:0-16566 GCF_003048555.1 Campylobacter concisus
GATAATCTTAAAGATATATAAAATAAAAATTTAATTCTAAAAATACAAAATTTGTCAGATAGATGACGGAATTTATTCATTGTAAGTTATAGAATTATTACAAAAATTAGGAAGGAGCGTTTGAGATGTTAAATAAAAATTTAACTATCTCTATTTTGGTGACTAACCATCACTTTAAAAGTGAGCAGGGCAGTTTAGCCTTGTTTAATGGGAGGAATTTATGAAAAAACATAAATTTGTGATTGCCGATTATAAACGCTGTATAGGATGTGCAACCTGCATGGCTGCATGTTTTAAGAGCGCTTATGAACGCGGCAAGCTGTCACGTGCAAGGCTAAGTGTGCTAAGAGAAGCTACTGGCGTTATGCCAACTCAGTGCAGACAATGCGACGATGGTCCTTGTGCGAATGTGTGTCCAACTGGAGCATTGCGATTCAATGATAATTGCATCGAGCTTCACGAGGAAATTTGTATAGGCTGTAAGATGTGCACGATCGCTTGTCCTTACGGTGCGATAAGCTCAAGTGCAGAGCTTATGCCTTCAGTAAATTACGCTGTCGAGCCAAAATATAACCTTGAGATAGAGTCACAATCAGGTGCAAAAAATATCGCTGTTAAATGCGATATGTGCTTTGGTCGTGAGAACGGACCAGCTTGTGTTGATGTCTGTCCGACAAGTGCTCTTGTTATGATTGATCCAGAAGAGGGCAAACATAAACTTGGCAAGAGGATAGATTATGAAGCAGCGAATAAATTTGCTACTAAAATTTTAAACGGACAAGGAGCATAAGATGACTACGGTTTATATGCTATTTCTTGTAAGTGCCGTCGTTAGCATCTTGCTTTATTGTGCTCCAAAGGCCGCTGTAAAGGTTGGTTTTGGACTAAGCGCTTTAAGCTGTTTTTACGCGATGTACCACTTTGTTGCAAATATGGGAGTAAGCGATAGCTTTGCTCTTATGGATGGCTTTTTATATTCGCCAAAATTTGCGCTAAATCCACTTGGAAATTTCTTTAGCTTTGTCGTTGTTTTCATTGGATTTGCAAGTAGCGTTTATGGTATGAGCTATGCAGATGAGTACATCAAAAAAGCAAACGTTGGCGTATTTGCATGTTTGTTTAATACATTTATACTCTCAATGCTTCTAGTAATTAGCGCTGATAATGTATTTTGCTTTGTTGTTTTATGGGAGCTTATGACTCTTATTTCATCATTTCTTATCATCGTCAATGACGGTAAAAATACACTTAAAGCGGTTATGGTATATCTTGGTATCGCACAAATCGGTGCATTTTGTATCACCTGTGGCTTGCTTATCACAGCTTACTACGCAGGAAGCTTTGACTTTAGCGCATTTATGGGTGTTAAGATGCCATTTGGCGCTTCTGTTGCTGTATTTGCACTATTTTTGGTCGGCTTTGGTAGTAAAGCTGGTATGTGGCCATTTCACGTTTGGCTTCCACAAGCTCACCCAGCAGCACCATCAAACGTTTCAGCCCTTATGTCAGGCGTTATGATCAAAGTTGCTCTATTTACACTAGTTAAATTTACACTTTACTTACCACTTAGTACATATTTTGGACTTACAATACTCGCTCTTGGTGCAGCTAGCTCACTATTTGGTGTTTTATACGCTCTTTGCCAACACGACTTTAAAGCCTTGCTTGCTTATCACTCAGTTGAGAACATAGGCATCATTTTACTAGGTCTTGGCACAGGTATCTACGGCGTTGCAGCTGGAAATTTAACACTTGCAGCAGTAGGTTTTCTGGCAGGTTGCTACCACGTAGTTAACCATGCTATATTTAAAGGCTTGCTTTTCCTTTGCGCTGGTTCAGTTATCCACGCTACTCACACACAAAATATGGACATCCTTGGCGGTCTTGCTAAAAAAATGCCATGGACAAGTCTTGGTATGTTTATAGGTATCATGGGTATCGCAGCTTTGCCTCCAGTAAATGGATTTGTTTCAGAGTGGTTTACATATCAAGGTATGCTTCAAGGTGCGATGGGAGAAGGAACATTAGTTAGATATGCATTTACACTTGGCGTCGTAGCTCTTGCGCTAACTGGCGTTTTGGTCGGCATGCACCTCAAACTTTACGCTGTTATCTTCGCAGGTACTCCAAGAGATCAAAAAATTTGGGAAAATGCCAAAGAGAGTCCGATAGGCATGGTTCTTGGTATGATCATCCTAATGATAGGCTGCGTTGGCTTTGGTCTTGGCGCAAACTACATAGTTGATTACATCATGCAAGCTGTAAATTCTATCGCTATAAGCGACTATAAAGCTAGCCTTGGAGCTATAAATGTAACTTCACCAATAGGTAGTATGATCTCAACTCCGCTTATCGCTTTAGTTTTATGTGCGACTATGATTTTGCCATTTATCATCCTTGCTGTTATGAAAGCAAATAGAGATAAACCACGCGAGACTGATCCTTGGGCATGTGGCTTTAAATATAGCTCACGTATGCAAATGACAGGTGGTCCATTTACAGGTGATCTTAGAAAGATCATGCAATGGCTATTTAGAGCTGATAAAAAGATCGTTACTAGAAATTATTTTGACGCGGTTGAATATCACAACCATCCAAAAGATATCTGGTGGGGAATGTTTTATGAGCCAGTCATTAAATGGTGTATGAAATTTGCTGATAAACTAGGCATCGTTCAAAGCGGATACACAAACGTCTATACGCTTTATATCCTAATTTATCTTTGTGCCATACTTGCTGTGGGCTACTTTTTAGTTTAGGAGACGAAAATGCAAACTATACTTTTAATGATATTTCAAGTAGTCGTTATCGTTTTGGTAGCTCCTTTGTTTGATGGTATGGCAAGAAAACTAAGAGCTAGACTTCAATCAAAACAAGGTAGCGATTTCTTTCAAACATATCGCGACATTATAAAACTCTTTAGAAGAGGAAGAACTGTGCCTGAGTGCTCTCACTGGGTATTTAGATGGGCTCCATTTTTCCTTTTTGCAACTTCAGCTGCAGTTCTAGCTGCTATACCTATAACATATAGCAAAGATACTGTTTTTGGAGCATATTCAGATATATTTGTGATCCTTTATCTTGGCGCATTGCTTAGATTTGTATTTGGTGCAGCTTCAATGGATAGCGGCAACCCATTTGCAGCAACAGGCGGCGGCAGGGAGCAAATGCTTGGTGTATATGTTGAGCCAGTTATGATCATGTGCCTAATCGTAGTAATGCTTGCAGCTAAAACATCAAATTTAATTGAGATCCAAGAGATGGTAAAAACCGGTGTTATCGGATATCAAATCCCAAGTTTTGCCGTAGCTTCTATCGCATTTTTATGGTGCATGTATGTTGAGACTGGTAGAAAGCCATTTGACGTAGCTGAAGCTGAGCAAGAGCTTCAAGAGGGCTTGCTTGGCGAGTATGCAGGTAGCGACCTTGGTTTAGTTCAAGCATCACTTATATTAAAACAGTTTGCTATGATCGGACTTTTCCTAACTATATTTGAGCCATGGAATTTTAGCAATCCTTTCTTAGCTATTATCGTTTTTGTGATAAAAACTGGAGTATTTTACGTCGCAGCTGTCTTTATAGACAACTTTGGACCACGCTTTAAAATGACTTCATCTTTACGCAAAAATGCCCTTGGTGCACTTGCTATCTCGTTTGTTGCACTAACACTTTATGTAGTAGGAGTGTGAGATGCAAACACTTGATATTTTAGCCATTTGCATGATCGTAACTTCGCTTGCGGTTTTTGGTCTTAGAAGCTTGGAACTCTCAATCATCGCTTATGCGATTGAGACACTACTTTTAGTTAGCATATTTTTCTTGCTATCTGAGAAATTTAACGCCGAGCAGCTCAAAACTTGGGCGATAGTTGCATTTTTTACCAAAGTTTTGCTTGTGCCAGGAATTTTATTCTGGCTTATCAAAAAACTTGGCGTAGTTAGCGAAGATGAGCCAGTTGGTGGATTTTTTGTAAGTCCTGTTATTGCTATGGGATTTTCTCTAGCTCTTTCAATGAGTATCCACCCTATATTTTTAAAATTCTCTCTTATCAAAGAAGAGATTATGCTAATCGCAGCTGGAACGGTCTTTATGATGGGAATTTTTGGTTTTATGCTAAGAAACTCATTTATAAAACAAATTCTAGCTTACTGCTTGTTTGAAAACGGTATCCACCTAAGCCTTGCTCTAATGGCTTATAACTCACATGAGTTAGTTGAGCTTGGAATTTTAACAGATGCGATATTTGCCGTTATCATCATGAGCATTCTAGCGATTAGATTTTATAAAGCTTATGATAGCTTAGATACTTCTAAAGCTTCAAATTTAAGGGGTTAGAGATGGATAGTTTAGCTTTAATACTTATCTTACCGCTCCTTGGTGCTTTGGTCTTGTTTTTGAGTCCTAAAAATTATGCGGTATTAAGCGGACTTCACGTTTTGTTTTCTGCTGCGACATCGGTGGCTTTACTTAACAATGTTCTTAAAGTCTTAAGTAGCGGAACTTTTTATAGTTTTGATAAATTTTTGTTTTTAGATAGCTTAGGCTGTGTTTTCTTGGTGCTTATCGCTGTAACTGGATTTATAGTAAATTTCTACTCTATCCACTACATGAGATGGGAACTTGAAGATGGACACATCCACTTAAGCGATCTTAAAAAGTACTACGCATTAAGCCATGTATTTATCTTTACAATGACTTTAAGCGTTATTTGCAACAACGTTGCGTTTATGTGGGCAGCTATCGAGGCTACAACACTAGCTTCTGTGTTTTTGGTTGCTATCCACAAAGATCAAAAATCAACAGAGAGTGGCTATAAATACATTGTTCTTTGCTCAATCGGTCTAGCATTTGCACTTTATGCGACTGTTCTTTTATACTCAGCCACATTTAGTACTCTAGGAGATGGCGAAGCTTCTATGCTATTTTCAAGCATAATGGCTAACGCTAAAAATTTAAACCCAGATGCAGCAAAACTTATCTTTGTGTTTGCGCTAATTGGTTTTGGTACAAAAGCTGGTCTTGCTCCAACTCACACTTGGCTACCAGACGTTCACGCTGAAGGTCCAGCACCTATTTCAGCTTTGCTTTCAGGTGTGCTTTTAAAATGTGCGATGCTAGCACTCTTAAGATACTATGCTATCACTGCTCAAGCTGTTGGATTTAGCTTCGTTGAGGGCATAATGATCGTTTCAGGAACTATCACTCTTTTTGTAGCGGGATTTTTCCTAATCAGACAACACAACGTAAAAAGAATGTTTGCATACCACTCAATCGTTCATATGGGTGTTATCGCATTTGCACTTGGTGTTGGCGGTAAATTTGGTCTATTTGCAGCGATATTTCACTGCTTAGCTCACAGCTTTACTAAAGCTTTGGCATTTTGCTCAACAGGCAATATCGCAAGAATTTATGGCCATAAAGATATGAGTAAGATGGGCGGCATGGTTAAAATCGCACCAATTACTACTATAATGTTTGGCGCGGCTGTTTGTTCACTAGTTGGTGTTCCAGCATTTGCTATATTTGTTAGCGAATATAACGTCTTTGTAGGAGCTATCACAAGTGGTCAATACATCGCAGTTGCGCTATTTGCTATTGCACTTGCAGTTATTTTCATAGCTGACTTTGCACACTTTAATATGGCAAGCTTTGGCGAGCCAAAAGGTGTGGTTGTTCATAATAAAGAGATGAGTTTGTTAGAGAATTTACCTCTTATAGCACTTTGTGCCCTTATCATAATCTTTGGCGTATGGCATGTAGATAGCTTTTATACGCTAGTAGATAACGGTGTTAATATAATGATGGGAGCTTTAAAATGAGAGGCGATAAATTTATAGAAATCCTAAAAACCAAGGTAAAAATTTTAGAAGTAACTCGTCAAGCAGACGATCAGATCACAGTTTTGGTTGATAGAAACGATCTTCCACTAGCTGTTAAAACGCTTTATTATGATATCGGTGGCTTTATAAGCACTATGATACCAAACGACGAGCGCCAGATAAATGGTAGCTTTGCGCTTTACTATGCTATCTCAATGGAAGGTAGCAAGATGACTGAGGCGGATGACTTTGCAGCTGAAGATAAGTGCTTTATCACAGTTAAAACCCTTATCCCAGGAAGCGATCCGACATTTCCATCAGTTACTCCACTTGTGCCAGCTTGTGTTTGGTATGAAAGAGAAGCTTATGATATGTTTGGTCTAGTAGCTGAGGGTCTGCCTGATAAAAGACGTCTAGTTTTAAGTGATGACTGGCCAGACGGACTTCACCCACTTAGAAAAGATGCTATGGACTACCGCTACCGCCCTGATCCAGTAGATCACAGAGATGAGCCTGATGCGGAGTTTTTGTTCCCAACAGGCGATGCAGTAGTCGATGTGCCACTTGGACCACTACATATTACTTCAGATGAGCCAGGTCACTTTAGACTTTTCTGCGACGGCGACGAGATCATCGACGCTGACTACCGCCTCTTTTATCAACACCGCGGTATGGAAAAGCTAGCTGAAAACAGAATGAACTATGATCAAATGGGCTATCTTGCAGAGAGAGTTTGTGGAATTTGTGGTTATGCTCACGCTATTGCTTGTATCGAAGCAGCAGAAAAAGCTATCAAGCTTGAAATTCCACTAAGAGCTCAAGCTATACGCGTCATCTGTCTTGAGATCGAGCGTCTTCATAGCCACCTTTTAAATATCGGTCTAGCTTGTGAGGTCACTGGTAACTACAACGCTTTCATGCACATCTTTAGAGTTCGTGAGTACTCTATGGAGTTAGCTCAGCTAGTAACTGGCGGACGTAAAACATACGGCAATGTCGTTATGGGTGGCTTAAGACGTGACATGACAAACCAAGAGATCAAAAAAGGCATCGAGATCATAAATAAACTTGACGTTCAAATTTCAGAAATTTGGGACGCAGTTATGGAGGATAAACGCCAAATCGGACGCTGGAAAGGTGTAGGTATCTTAGACCGCCAAATAGCACGTGACTTTAGCCCAGTTGGTCCAAATATGAGAGGCTCTGGCTTTAAACGCGATAACCGCTACGATCACCCATACGACTTTTTCAAACAGATAGAATTTGAAGTAGCAGTTGAGCATGGTTGTGACGTTTTTGCTCGCGAGATGGTTAGATATAAAGAGCTAAAAAGCTCTATCCACATCATCCGCCAATGCTTTGAGCTAATGCCTCAAACTCCGATCATGATCGATCCTGTGACTATGATCAAACCTGAAAATTTTGCACTTGGCCATGATGAAGCACCACGCGGTGAGAACGTCCACTGGATCATGCAAGGCAGCGCTCAAAAAGTATATCGCTGGAGATGTAGAGCGGCTACTTATAACAACTGGCCAAGCCTAAGGTATCAATTTAGAGGAAACAACATAAGTGACGCTGCGCTTATCGTTTGCTCACTTGACCCTTGCTACTCATGCACTGAGCGTGTTACATTAGTCGATGTAAGGACTAAAAAGAGCAAAATTTTAACAGAGAAAGACCTTAAAAAATTCTGTCAAGATGGCGGGGTTAGTAAAAAGGATTTAAGATGATGAAGTTATTTGACATCACAGAAAAATATGGAAAGGCGACATACGCCTATCCATTTGAGCCATATATTGTTCCTGAAAATTTCCGTGGTCAGCCAAACTATACATACGATCTTTGCATAGGTTGTGCAGCTTGCGGTATCGCTTGTCCTAGTAACGCAATAGAGCTTAAGATGAACGAGGAGCAAACAAAGCTTGTTTGGGAATTTGACTGTGGGCGCTGCATATTTTGCGGACGCTGCGATGAGGTTTGCCCAACTGGAGCTGTAAGACTTAGCGATAGCTTTGAGCTTGCGGTTAAATTTGACAAGAGTGCTCTTATACAAAGGGGTGAGCTTGAGATGCAAACTTGCAAATGCTGCGGTAAGCCATTTACGCCAAAAAGGCTTATAAATTTCACCCTTGAAAAGCTTGGCACAGCAAATTTACTCCCAGGCAGACTTGAAGAGGCAAAAGACTACCTTTATATCTGCCCAGAGTGCAAGAAAAATCAATCTGCTGAAAGGCTAACAAAAGGCATTGAGGAGGCTATAAAATGAGTCTATATCAAGTCCCAGAGGACATAAAAACAGCAAATGATCTAACTGCAAAGCTAGAGCATCTAAAAAATATCAAAAGAAGCTTTAGCGTTTATAGGATCGACTGCGGAAGCTGTAACGGCTGTGAGATAGAAATTTTTGCAGCTATTACACCGATGTGGGACCCTGAGCGCTTTGGCTTTAAACTTGTTGCAAATCCAAGACACGCTGATATTTTGCTTTGCACCGGTCCTGTAACAAGACAGATGTATTATCCGCTTCTTCGTGCTTATGAAGCGACCCCAGATCCTAAGATCGTGGTTGCTCTTGGCGCATGCGGAAGCAGTGGCGGAATTTTCCACGACGCTTATAGCGTTTGGGGCGGTATTGATAAGATAATCCCAGTTGATGTCTATATCCCAGGCTGTCCTCCACACCCAGCAAGCATTATTTACGGTCTTGGCATGGCTCTTGGTATCATCGATCAAAAGCTTCATAAAAAAAGCTATGAAGAAGATAATACATTGCCACCTTCAGTTGAGAAGTCTGTTATAGGCGATATCTTGTTTGAGCGTGACTTGCAAGCTGAAAGCAGAAGGCTAATGAGCTATATCTTTGGTAGAATCCTTTTTGAAAAATATATGAATGCTATCAAATGTTCAAAAGATGTCCATGACCCAAGCATTTCAAGAGAGGCTGTGCTTACAGCTATCAAAAAAGAGGAAGATCCTAGATATGCCGAGTGCATGGGGCTTTTGCATAACGATGTCTATCTAAAATATGCAAAAGCTGATAAAAGCTTTGCGATAGATGTTGATAGCGAGGTTTGGAGCAAAAGATGATACAAGTTTATAAGCTTACAAAAAGGCATATGGACGATAATGACAAACTTCCGCGCGAGCTAAAGGAGATAAAAGTTTTCTCCACTTGCGTGGGACATGGCGTTGGCACGATAGACTTTAGTGAGAAGGTTTTAGAGATCAGCGATGAGGAATTTGACGAGATGATCAAAAACTCAGGCGAATATGTGAAATTTAAGATCGGAAATTTAAGCAAATATTTTGAAGTTGAAATTTTTTCTGAGCATATCGCTAAACTCTTGCCGCAGCTTTGTGAGTGTAAGCTTAAAGAAATTTTGGCAAATTTAAAAGAGGGATATGTCGTGCTTAGGAAGGACTTTTGATGAAAAAGGCCATCCTTTGTATCGGTAATCCTATGCGTGGCGATGATGATGTGGGTAATGAAGTAGGCCGCATCGTAGAGCAAGAGCTAAAAGAGTGGAAGGTCTTTTTTGGGCAAGATGTGCCTGAGAATGAATTTCCAGCTATTAGAGAATTTGCACCTGAAATTTTGATAGTGGTCGATGCGATGAGCGGCTTTAGCGAGGATAAGATAGAGTTTTTTGACCTAAGTGACGATAGAGACTACATCTACTCAACTCACAATCTCCCAACGCCAGTGCTTTTGAGCTATTTACGAAAAATTTGCCCTAAAACGCTGTTTTTAGGCATTAGCGTATTGCTCGAAAATGTCTTAAATTTTGAAGAAGGACTAAGCGAGCAGGCTAAAAAAAGTGCCAGAAAAGCATTTTTAAGAATTGTAGAGATTGATAAAAATTTAGTCGGTTAAATTTAGCAAATGGCTAAATTTAGTCTTTTTGGTTACTAAAGACAAAAATTTGCTTTTAATCGCAAGCATTGATTTGACTTTAGTGATTTTGCAAAGTGTTAAACTTTGGTCGCAAAGATGAGCTTGGCTCATGTGCGAGATTGAAAATAAAAAGGAGAATGTGATGTTAAATCCGGCAGAAACCGCTCAAGCGGTCTCAAGCTCTATGGAGCATAAGGCTCATATGCCACTTACTAGTATTATCTTCCTTGCTATCATGGCTGGAGCTGCTATTGCTATGGGTGATATTTTTTGGGCTCACTCGACAGTTGGTATGGCTGAAAATCAGTCTATTGGCCTTTCAAATTTTATCGGCGGTATCACATTTAGCTGTGGTCTTATGATGGTTGTTTTTTATGGTGGACATCTTTTTACAAGCTCTGTTTTAAGTGGTGTTAGCGCATATGAAGGAAAGCTAAAACTAGGTAAGACTATCGGATACTGGGCTATCGTTTGGATATTTAACTTCGTTGGTGGCGCATTGATCGCTTATATGTACTACTATTCAGGCTTGCCACTAAAGTATGATGGCTACATCTTGCAGCACTTTATACCAGCTGGTATTGGCAAGATCACAGCACCATTTCATGAGCTATTTATCCGCGGAATTTTTTGTAACGTCTTTGTTTGTATGTCTATTTGGACTGCGACAAGTGAGAGCAATCTATCTGGTAAATTCTTTGCCATTATGTGGATGATCGGCGCATTTGTGGCTTGCTCAATGGAGCACTGCGTGGCAAATATGTTCATAATCACTGAAGCCATCATCTCAAAAGCTCACTATATAGCAGCAAATGGTGGAGATATCGCTGCTGCAGCTGCGGCTCTAGGACATAGCATTACGGCTGAAAAACTAGAAGTTTTAAACTGGGGAAATTTCATCGGTAAAAACTTAGTTCCAGTTACACTTGGTAATATCTGCGGCGGACTTTTCTTTGTGGGGTTAGTTGGCTTTATGGCAAATAAATTCGATATGAAGAAAAAAGCTTAAAAATTTTAGTCTTTGCTTCTTGGCAAAGACTAATCCTTTAAGACTACTCTTTGCTAGCTATTATAAAAATTTTTGGTTTTTAGTTTGTGTAACTTTCAAGTTTTTCATAATCAATTATTAAAAACTCGTGTGGTGTGATCTTTCTTATGATGTCATCTTTTATAAGCTCATTAAAAGCAGTTGAAGCGCTTTGGCGTTTGAGCCCCACAAAGCTTGAGAGCACTTTTAGAGAAAATGGTAAAAAGACATAATGATAGCCATTTTGTTTTAGATCCTGCTCCTTTGCAAGCTCGATCAAAAAATTTGCAATCCTGCCTTTTGCATCTTCAAAAAGTATGGATTTTATGATTTGGCGTTGCACGATCACTGCATTTAGCACAGCTTTTAAAATTTCATCTGCGACATTTGAATTTGATAAAATTTCACTTATTTCGCTTAAGTTTATGGAGTAAATTTTTGCGTCTTCTAAAATTTCAAAAGCACAATTATCATCAAGAACAGCAATGTTATTTGATTCCAAATGATAAAGGATAAATTCCTCTCCATCTTCAAAAAATGAGAGCTTTGCACAGCCACTTTTTAAGATGATGATCTTGATCTCTTCGGTGTAGATTATGCTTGTTTTTGGTAGCTCTTTGTACTCAAATTTATCAAGCTCATTTTGAGTTAGGATCTTTGTGATTTGTGTTTGCAAAAGACCTAGACGTGATTTTTTCATTTTTCTCCCAAAAAATGTATAGAGCCTGATTTTACTTTACAAAGCATTTAAAGAAGTTGAAAAATATTGCTTTTAGTTTAAGAATTTCAATAATTTTTAAAAGTAGTATTAATTTTTTAAATTGGTTGCATAAATCGCAACCAAATTTTTAAAATCCATGAAGTTGTTTTAGCTTCTCATCGATTGGCTTTTTAAGTCCATCTTTTGTCACGCTTACGTAAGTTGCAGTAGCGCTTGTAACGTGTATAGTTTCTCTATATCCGCCCGGATTTAGCCTAAGAGCGGTTACTTCTATTTGCGTTGTTATCGATGTTTTGCCAACGGAGATGATTTTAGCGTAGCAGCTTAGCACATCGCCAACAAAGACAGGTTGTTTAAAGATGATCTCTTTCATAGAGATCGTCACAACGCGCTCGGGAGAAATTTCTCTTGCAGCTTGTGCACCTGCAAGGTCGATCTGACTCATTATCCAGCCACCAAAAATATTTCCAGCCGAGTTTGTGTCCTTTGGCAACATAACTTGTTTGATACGTGGCTCACCAAAATCCTTTAAAATATCCATTTTTTGCCTTTTAGATGTTAAAATTTTTGGTTGATTGTAGCAAATTTTAAGGCTTTATGCTAAAATCTTGCAACTTCAGGGGATGAAAAAATGAACGATTTTAAAAGATTAAATGAACTCACAAAAGAGCAAAAAAACAAGTTAAATGCTATTTATAAAAATTTAGACGATGATATCATAAACGAGGCTGTTAAAATTTGTGGTCTTGCTGGTACACCAAGCCAAAAACTGGCTCTTGCAAGAAGGATAGTAGATCTTAAAGTAGATCCGCTTCAAAATGAGCTAAAAAAGCTAAATTTAGGCGAAGACGAGCAAAAACGAGTGCTAAATTTAATGTATGGCTACGTTAGAAATTTATATGAAAATCTGCACGCCAAGCTTTTAGAAAAGGCTAAAGAAGAGAAAATTTTAGATCCGTTTAACCAAGCCTTTGTGCAGGCTATGCATGGACTTGGCCTAAGCCTAAATTCGTGGCAAATTTCATGGCAGGATCGTATTATTGACACTACAAACAAAGAGTTTGAGGCTAAATTTAAAGATCTAAGCCAGGCAAATGAGTTTATCACTAAAAATGCTTTATTTCAGTGTGATAGTAACGGCGTAAGGGCCGATAGAACGTATGGCGCGGTAGTAAAAGAAGGTGAGAAATTTAGCTTTTTGCCTTATGCGCTTGCCTTTAAAGATGAGGTGAGAGAGCTTAAAAGTGTCTTTACTAAAAACCTTGAAATTTTAAGAAATTTAGCTAAAAATGACGAGCAAAAATCATACATAAAATACCTTGAAAAACTACAAAACGCCTTTTGCGAAGAGGACAATGCAAAGGTGATAAATGCATGGCAAGAGGCTGAGATAGCGTGGATGGATGTAAAAGGTGCACTTCAGCCAGGCCATCCACTAGAGTACTACGAGGATGCCTACACGCATGCAGTCGCACTTGAGTGGGACATCAGGCTTGTTGATAGCGAGGGCATAGATGAGCTTAAATTTAAAGAAAAAGTGGCAAAAACTTATAAAAGCGTTTGCGAAAAGATAAAATTTGATAACGCTGAGACAAATAAGGCAGTTAGCGAAAATATCGCTAGAACGCAGCTTTATATAAGCGTGCCGATGATTTATTACGGTGCCGAGCTAAACGGGCTTTTTAGCGCTCAAGTCGTGCCAAATGATGAGAGTGTTAGCGCAAAATGTGGTAAGAAAATTTTTGCCTTTGTAAATCACGTCTATGAGGGCGCAAAGGCAAAGCCTTTTATGAAGCTTGGGGCTGAAATTTTTAGCAAGGAATTTTTGGATTTTGGTAGGGAAATTTTATTTCTAAAGCCAAAAATTTGGAAAAAAGTTTATGAAATCTCAACGATCGGACATGAGTTTGGACACATCCTCTTTATCGGGCTTGATACCGAGATGAGCATGAATAAAAGTGGCGTCTTTAAATTTATAGAAGAATATAAGGCGACGACTGGCGGGCTAGTAAATTTCTTCTTACACGAAGAAGCGGAGTATAAAATGGCCGTCTTTCACGAGCTAATTGCCCGTGCGGTTGGGCTTATCGCGTGGCGAAAGGTCGATGAGGTGAGGGCTTATTACTGCGAGGGACTCATACATCTTAGCTTGCTTTTTAGGGCTGGCGTGCTTAAATTTGATGGCAAACTAAGCGTGGATATGAGCGAGCAAGCTTACGCTAAATTTAAAGAAATTTGCTTAGAAAACTACTACGATCTAGCGCAAACATACGCTAAAAAAGTTGATGCGAGCACGTTTTTGGAGAAATTTTGCCAAAAAGATGAACTAAGCTATTTGCCAAAAGATGAAGAGTGTAAGAAATTTGTTGAGCATTTTTACGCTAGATACGAAGCTATCGGCAACGACGTCGATGATAGTGGCGAGTGGCAAAGATGGCAAAGTTTAGCCAAAAAGGCAGAGAAAGATAGATAAAGACGAAACATGATAAGTAAAATAAGTAACGAAAATCAAGTATCTTTTTTATTTATGTTGATACTTTTTTGTGTATATGTTGTTAGTTATTTTATTGCTAGTGATTTTTATGAAGACATAATTACTGCTCTATTTGATTTTATGATCACATTATTTATCTTTTTAAAGCTAAAAGAGACAAAAAATTTAAAAACATATTGGATATATATATTACTAGGCCTTACTTGTTGGGTAGCATCAGACACTATGTGGATGCTATATGATAAGGTTGATTTTCTTAAACAATTTCTTTCTAAAGTCAATTTTATACAAATCTCATACGTAGTCTCATATTTTATGTTTGCATTTTCTGCTTTTTACATTTTGATCAAAAATTTGAAAAATTTATTTTTAATGCAAGTATTTGTGGACTCAATTTCTATTTCCGCAATATATTTTAGCTTTATGTAGTTTATGATTTTTAATAGAAATTTAACTCAAGTTTTAAGTCAAAAAGATTTTTTTAATCTAAGTTACATCGCCATAGATTTATTTATGTTTTGTACTTCATTTATTGCGTTTTTTTCACTTAAATTTTCAAGAAAAAGACTATCTATGCTTTTATGCTTGATAGTACTTATTGTAATAAGCATTTATGATATTTTTACCACTACAATGGATTTTTGGATAGATGAAATATCCTTTTTTGGATACGACATTGTATTTAAGAGTTCTTTTTTTATGTTGTTTGTTGCTACGCTTCATTTAAGAGAGGGCGAGGCAAATCTAAAATTTAGGGCACTCAGAAATGATTTTGATAAAATTTTAATACAAAAGCTATTTGTTTTTGCCGCATTTTTGACGATCATGATCTTGTACTCTTGGAAGATAAATTTGACATGGTTATTTTCTATTTTAGTTACTTTGCTTGCATACGGGGCATTATCTTATACATTTTCTAATGTTAGAAAGATGGATATTTTAATTAAACGTGAAATACATATCAAAAAAGTGTTAAATAATCAGATAGAAAATAAAGTAAAAGAGCTTGAAGAGACAAATAGGCACCTGCAAAGGATCAGTAAATATGATTATCTAACAAATGCTCTAAATCGCCAGTATTTTATCGCAAGGCTTGAAGAGATGATAAAGTCAAAGGCGCTTGGCGAAAAGATAGATATTTATAGTATTGATATAAACCATTTTAAAGCGATAAATGACTCGTATGGGCACTATATCGGCGATGATGTAATAGCAAAGTTCGCTTTAAATATTGAGTCAATATTGCCACAAAACGATTCTTTATTTGCAAGATCTGGCGGAGATGACTTTATTGTTGTTATCAAGCAAAACGAAAATGTACATTGCAGGGAATTTTTACATTATCTACTAAAAGCTATTTCAGAGCCAATCGTTATAGATGATTATAAAATTGTACTTGATGCGAAAATAGGGATTAGCTCGACACAAACTAGTGAAATTTTAGCTGATGATTTTATCATGCAATCAGAAGCAGCACTAGAAGCAGCAAAAAAAGATGCATCTGAAAAGTATGTTTTTTATAGTGATATAAAAAGCATGATTCAGGATAGAAACTATATAGAAATATTGCTAAATAGCATAAGCTTTGATGAAGAATTTGAGCTAAAATTTCAGCCCCAATATCTAATAGAAGGTAAAAAAATAGTAGGAGCAGAGGCTCTTGTTAGGTGGAACTCTCCTATAAAAGGTCTGGTAGATCAATCAAAATTTATCCCAATAGCCGAACAAAGCTCTATTATCAATGCGATAGGAAAATGGGTGGCAAAAAATGCTATAAAACAAATGGCCTTTTGGAATGAAAAATATAATACAAACCTAAAAATAGGCATAAACATCTCTCCAAAACAGATTGATAATATAAATTTTGCATCTAAATTTTTAAGCTATATAGATAGATACGGCATCGATCCATCTTGTGTAGATGTTGAGATCACTGAGGCCAGCCTCGTTAATGCCGAAGAGATGATGCAAAGTGCGTTATCTGAGCTTTCTAATAGAGGAATTTGCATATCCATAGATGATTTTGGTACCGGTTTTTCATCGATGAATTACATCAAAAAATATCCTATGAGTCGCCTAAAGATCGCTAAAGAGCTGATAGATAATATTGCTATAAATGATATAGATAAAGACGTGGTAAAAAGCGTTATAGCTTTGGCTAAAAATGTGGAGCTAAAGACTATTGCTGAAGGTGTCGAAGATGAAACCCAGCTTGAAATTTTAAGAGAGCTTGGATGCGATGAGGTGCAAGGGTATCTTTGGGGTAAGCCAATGAATGCAGAGGATTTTGAAAAGCTTATAATAAGCGCTATTTAAGCACACTCTTTGCACTAAAATTTTCAAATTTTAAAATATCTTTATGGCAAAGTCTAGCCAGCTCATTTATCATTTTTGAGCTAACTTCTTCTTTTGGGATTATTAGATGAATCTTTTCTTCTAAAAAAATGATAAAGATATTTTTTAGCTCATAGATTTCACTAACTTTATTTAGGTCAAATTTTTCATTTTCTTTGGGTTCACCTTCATAGTAAGCCAGAAATTTCTCATTTACTTCAAAATTCATTTGCTTTTGAGTATCTGAAATTTCAATTCTTTTTAATGCAGCTA
>NZ_PIRR01000036.1:0-15787 GCF_003048555.1 Campylobacter concisus
TTTTAAATTTTTATTGAACTGTGCCGTTCTCAATTAAATGCGTTATTAAAATTTTAAAACCTAGAAAAATTAATATCGCTCCTCCCAAAAAGAGCGCCTTTTTTTCTAAAATTTCACCCATAAATTTACCTATATAAAAAGCAATCAAACTTAATGCAAAGCAGACTACACCGATGATGAGCGAGCTTTGAAAGATGTTTATCTCTTCAAAGCTAAGTGTAACACCAACGGCAAGCGCGTCGATACTCGTGGCAAATGCGCCTATAAAAATGGTCTTAAGATCCATGCCCAATGACTCGCCGACTTCGCTACTACAGGCCTCTTTTAGCATTTTAAAGCCAAGAAAACAGAGTATAAAAAATGCGATGAAATGATCGATAGAGCTTATAAATTTAGCAAAGCTAATGCCTAAAAAATAGCCAAGAAGCGGCATAAGAAACTGAAAAAAGCCAAGCATAAAAGCTATAAATAAAATTTTGCTAAGAACCAAATTTTTATACCTTGCACCATTTGCCATATTTAGTGCCGCACTATCCATGCTAAGAGCAAAGCTAAGAAGTAAAAGCTCCATAAATTTCCTTTAAAAAGGCACGAATTGTAGTCTAAAAAGATTAAATTTATTTTAAGTGTTTAGATATTTTTTGTATGATTTTGCTTTAAATTTAAAAAAGGAGAAAAGATGAAAAGATCTCTTATGATACTTTGTGGCACACTTGCTTTAAATTTACAAGCTGCAAGCATGGACGATATGATAAATAAAGGCGTCAAAATCGCCACTCACGCATCAAGTGGCGATTATAAAAGCCTAGTTAGCGAGGCACTAAATGCCGCTGTTAGCGAGCTTTCAAAAGAGGGCTTTATAAACAACGCCACAGCTAAAATTCCACTCCCAAAAAGCCTTGAGATGGCATCAAATTTAGCCAAAAAGGTTGGTGGTGAGAAGTGGGCGCAGGATCTTAGCAAGTCAATAAACAACGCTGCAACTACGGCTGTACCGAAGGCTGCTGAAATTTTTAGCGATAGCATAAAAAATATGAGCGAGGCCGATGTCAAAAAGCTCTTTAACGCCGGCAGCGACAGCGTTACAAAGTATTTGCAGCAAAGTTCTAGCCAAAAGCTAAAGGCGGCGTTTACTCCGATAATTGAGAAAATGATGAGTGATAATAGCTTTGCGACTGCCTATAATGGGCTAAATTCTTTTATCGGTGGCTCAGCAAAAAACAACGCAACGATAAAATCAGTAAAGAGCCTAGCTAAAAATTTAGGCGCAAGTGAGTACGTGCCAGAAGATAGCGAGGATCTAAACACATATATCACGAGAAAGACGCTAGATGGGCTATTTAACGTGATGAGCGAGAAGGAAAAGGGGCTAAGAAGCGGCTTTAGCCTAGATAGTGGCAAAAAGGTGCTAGATTCGATCCTTAAATGAGAAATTTAAGCGCTCAAAACAAAGCCGACATCGCTCTTGTCGTAGTTGCCATCGTTTGGGGAGCTACGTTTTTACCCATGGCAAACGCGCTAAAAACAAATGGTGTCTTTGTCATGCTTTTTTGCCGGTTTTTTCTCTCGGCTATTTTTATGGGCTTTGTCGCGCTTAAATTTGCTAAGAAATTTGACAAAAAGAGTGTTATATACGGTGTAATCCTTGGCGTTGTGCTATTTTTATCATTTACCGCGCAGACTTATGCTCTAAAGCTTACTTTTAGCTCAAGTGTTGCGTTTATCACGGGGCTTGAGTGTGTGATAGTCCCTTTTATGGTGGCTATCTTTTTTAAAAATAAGATAACCATTTTTGCCATCCTTGGTGCATTTATTGCTATTTTTGGACTTTGGCTATTAAGTGGCGCCACGCTTGCACTTGGGGCTGGAGAGGTGCTGGCGCTTCTTTGTGCGATATTTTATGCGCTTTATACTACGCTAAATGGCCACTTTGTAAGAAAGAGTGAGCTTTATTTACTTGTCTTTGTAGTCTTTCTCACCGTCTCTTTGCTCTCGTTTGTCTTTGCGTTTTTTGAAGGTAGCGTTGTGCCAAAATTTGATAGGGAATTTTTCATAGCGATATTTATCACGACTGTGATTGGCACCATATTTTGCTACTTTGTGCAAACGATCGCTCAAAGATACACGACCGCTAGCAAGGCGGCCCTATTTTTCTGCTTAGAGCCAGTCTCTGCTGGGCTAATAGGCTACTTTTTTGCTGGAGAGATACTTAGCATCTGGCAAATTTTTGGAGCCATGCTCATCATCTTTGGCGTCATTTTTAGCGAATTTGGCAAGCAAATTTGCTCTAAATTTAAGCTCTAAAAGACAAAAAGCTTCATTTGCGAGTCTATTTTCTCATCTATAAACTCGCCCTCAAATCTCTCTTTTAACATCGCTAAAACCGCCTTTTCATCGTAGTTTTTAGCTCCGTTTATCTCAAGGTGCCAGCAGATATTTTCAGCTGCTTCTTGCACGCTTCGTCTAGCGATCCTAGTTTCGTTTAAAATTTGACTTTTAAAAGCGATGCCTTGCTCATTTAGCCACGCTTCAAGCCTATCTACGACATTTTTTTGTGAGAGCACGCGGCCAAATTTTTCAAAAAATGGCTCAAGCAGATCAGAGCTTCTAGGCTTGTCCCAGCCAAGATAGAGCTTTTGCTTGGCGCAGTTTTGAAATTTTGCAAAATCTTCATCGCTTGCAATGGCTGGGCTCATCGTGCAAATAGCGATATCAAAGAGCCTTGTTGGCTTAAATTCTCTCCACGAGCAAACCTCGCTTGTTAAATTTGTCACGCCAAATCTCTTTGCATCCTCGTTTAAAATTTCTATCATCTTTTCTGAGCTATCGATGCCTGTTATATGTTTAGCCGTTTTTGATAAAAATATGCTCCAAACGCCTGTGCCACAGCCGATATCAAGGATATCTTTGCCACTAAAATCAACTCCCCAAGCCAAGGCTTTACCAAAAATTTGCTGCTGGATAGCGCTGATCTTGCCGTCAAATCTTTGGTAGTTTGATGCCTTTTTATCCCATAAATTTTGCATTTTAGCTCCTCATTTTTGGTTATAATTTTAGCAAAAAAGGTCAAAAATGAGAGATTTTATATATCACGTCACCATCCCGCCACAAGCCATCGACATGCATGGTCACATGAACAATGTCTATTATTTCACGCTTATGCAAGAGGCTGCATTTGCCCACTCTGCCGCTGTTGGCGACACGGTCGAGGCGCAGTATAAAAGGGGAGAAATTTGGCTCATTAGAAAAAATGAAGCAAAATATATAAAAAGCGCAAAGCTGATGGACAAGATAGAAATTCACACCTACACGCAGACTGAGGGCAAGGCGACATCATGCAGATATTTTGAGTTTAAAAAGGATGGCGAGCTAATAGCAACTGGCAAGACGGAGTTTGTCTATATCGATCTAAAGACAAACCGCCCAAAAGCCATTCCAGCTGAGATCATCGCTCTTTACTCGTGATCACACTCATCACAAACGCCTTTTATCACGGCACTTTTTATATTTTTAGCGACGTTTAGATGTGGCATATCGATGTTTGTGACTTTATGACAGACATCACAGATAAAGTACGCTTTTGCCTCATTTGCTAGTTCGTAGTAGCTTTTATGATTATTTTCAGTTTTTATGACAAGGCCCTTTTTTTCAAAAATTTCTATGCTTCTATAAAAAGTGGTTTTATTTGCATTAAGGCTTTCTAAAATTTCATCATAGCTTAATGGAGTTTTGGCATTTTGCAAAATTTCAACGAGCTTTATGCGAAAAGTAGTTGCCTTGATACTATGCTCTTCTAAGAAATTTCTTGCATTCATCCTTGCCCTTTTTATTTTTTGTATATTAACGCTAAAAGTTTTAAATTTCATTTAAAAAGCACTATATTTAGGCTTTCGTTCTTTAAGTTGCAACCAAGTTGCAATTTGCTAAACTTCCGCAATATTTTTTTCAAACAAAGGAGAGATGGTGAGAAAGATTTTTGTTTTTTTAGCAGTTTGCGCTTTGTCGCTTTTTGCAAAGCCAGTTGTTACGACTAGTATATTGCCTACAAAATTTTTTGTTGAGCAAATCGCAGGTGATACACTAAGCGTAAATACAATGGTTGGCAAAGGTGCTGATCCGCACACTTATGAGCCAAAGCCAAAACAGATGAAGGAGCTTGAAAAGAGCGAACTTTACTTTGCTATTGGCATTGAGTTTGAAGATACTTGGCTAGAGCGTTTTTCAAAATCTTTTAAAAATTTACACATTGTAAAAACACAAGAAG
Organism: Campylobacter concisus; assembly: GCF_003048555.1. Taxonomy (GTDB): domain Bacteria; phylum Campylobacterota; class Campylobacteria; order Campylobacterales; family Campylobacteraceae; genus Campylobacter_A; species Campylobacter_A concisus_AO. The sequence goes on from NZ_PIRR01000036.1 coordinate 4,265, forward strand.
GCATCGAAAAGATAGCTATGAGTGATGAACATGAACACCATGAACATCACGAGCACAAGCATGAGGGCGAGCATAAACATGAGCATCACGAGCATCATGACCATGACCACGAAGCTGGCGAGCATCATCACCATCATCATGACGGCCTTGATCCACACATTTGGCTTGATCCAGTTTTAGTAAAAACTCAAGCTGATAATATTGCTAAGGCATTAATAGAGAAATTCCCGCAAAATGCAAAGCTCTATGAGGAAAATTTAGCTAAATTTAAAGCTAATCTTGACGAGCTTGATAGCTTTATAAAAAATACTCTAAAAGATGTTAAAACTCGCGAATTTATCGTATATCACCCATCTTGGGGATATTTTGCAAAACGCTATAATTTAGAGCAAATCGCTATCGAGATAGAGGGCAAAGAGCCAAAGCCAGCTGAGTTAAAAGAGCTCATCGAAGAGGCTAAAGAGCACGGCGTAAAAGTCATTTTCGTGGCTCCGCAGTTTCCAACAAAGGCTGCAAATTTAGTAGCAAAAGAGACTGGCTCAAAGGTCATAAGCATTGATCAACTCCCAGAAAATTGGCTAGATGAGATGAAAAAAACAGCAGAAATTTTTGCTAAGAGTCTATAAAAAATGTTAGCACGCCTGATTGTCATTTGCTTATTTACCATAAATGCCTTCGGGTGTGCTCTTTGCTCGCTTTATAGCCCGACCGCTCACGTGAGCGTAAAATTTGACTCAAACGAAAACAATATCACTACAATTGCTTTTTCATGGACATTTTCACAAAATTTCTCAGAGCTTATGAGGCAAAATTTTGACCTAAATCAGGATGAAAAGATAGATGAAAGCGAGATCAAAAAGATCCGCTTAAATTTACTTGATTATCTTGTGCCAAGGCACTATTTAACGAATATTGAGTACTTTTACAAAGATGAAAATGCTACAAAGCTTGAGCTAAATTTAAAAAAGTATAAACTCTATTTTGATGAGGGCAGACTAAAATTTGACGTTAGTTTTAAGACAAATTTGCTTATTAAAGATGACTTTGTGGTGTCTGTTGAAATGGACGACAAAGAGGGATATTTTAATTTTAAATTTACACAAAACAACGCATTTTTGGTATCAGATCAGTTTTGGACGATACCAAATCCAAATGCAAATTTAATATTTTTTACATTTTCAAGTAAAGCTGCAGCCAAAGCTCATAACGAAAAGCCTGCATTAAAAGGGCTTCTAAAAGAGCCGAACTCAGTAAATTTTGAAGATGAAAATTTAAGTCAGATCGATAAGATCGATGAAGCTAAGTTTGATCTTGTTTCAAAAACAAGTCTAAGCATGCTTGATAGATTAAAGCAAATTCTAAGAAATTTTGATCAAAAAAGTCCGCTAGCCCTGCTATTTTTAGCGCTCATATCATTTGGTTATGGCTTTTTGCACGCTGCATCTGCGGGACATGGTAAGGTGCTTACAAGCTCTTATTTTGCCGCAACTGGTGGAAGCTACACCAAAGCCTTTTTCTTCTCTTTAAAGATCGGATTTTTGCATGTTGTAGGCGCGTTTATTTTTGTGCTTGCTAGTTTTATGATATTGCGTGAGATTAGTAGCGATCTGACAAAAGATACAGCAAGTGTTACGACAGCATTTTCTGGCGCTATTATCTTTTTTGTAGCGATTTTTATGCTTTATAAAAAGGTCAAAATTTATCTTTCAAGTAAAAAAGAGTTAAATAAATTTTATATTTTTAGCTCAAGTTTAAGCCAAAATTTGAGTAAAAATACAAAATTTACTAGCGACTGTGGCTGTAATATCTGTACTACAAAAAAACCAAAAAACAAAGAAGAATGGCTGGTCGCGGCTGCTGCAGCACTTATTCCTTGTCCTGGCACGATACTTGTCTTTGTGCTAGCAAATGAGCTAGGCAGCTATTTTGCAGGCGTTATAAGTGGCCTATTTATGGCGCTTGGCATGAGCGCAGTGATATTTTTAGCAGCTGTTTTTGGAGCCAAGATAAATGAGAGCACAAACATTAAGTTAAAAAAGTTTAAAATCTATGCCGAATTTATGGCTCTTAGTGTTATGCTTTGGCTTGGACTTTTTATTTTTACTACTACATTTACGCAAAAGAGTCTGTTTTGAAAGAAATTATAAAAATTAAAAATTTAAACTTTAGCTACGATAAGCAAGTGGTTTTAGAAGGTATCAATTTAGATTATAGTAGCGATGAGTTTTTAGCTATCATCGGTCCAAATGGTGGTGGCAAAAGCACGCTTTTAAAGCTTATATTAGGGCTGCTTAAGCCTCAAAGCGGTGAGATAAAGCTCTTTGGAAAAGAGCCAAGCGAAGTCAGTAAATTTATAGGTTATGTGCCTCAAAATTTTCTCTCAAATCAAAGCTTTCCAATGATGGTTTTAGAAGTAGTTTTAATGGGGCTAATAGATAAAAAAATTTTTGGTTTTTACTCACAAGCTGAGAAACAAATGGCTCTTGGTGCCCTTGAGAAAGTTGGCATGAAAGAATTTGCAAGCGCTAGAATTGGTGAGCTAAGCGGTGGTCAAAGACAGCGTGTATATATCGCAAGAGCGCTTTGTGCAAATACAAAGGTTCTCGTTTTAGACGAGCCAACAGCCAGTATCGACACAAAGGGCCAGGCTGAAATTTATGAAATTTTAAAAAATATAAATGCAAGCGGTATTGGCATAGTTTTGGTAAGTCACGATCTAAATATCGTGCTAAATTATGCTACAAAAATCGCCTATGTGAGTAAAAATTTACATATTCATAAAACTCATGAAGATACCGCAAAAAGAGAATTTATAGAGCATTTGGCAAAATCTCATAGCCATTTTTGCGATGTCGAGATCGCACTTGGTGAATGTGAGTGCAAAATAAAAAGTAATGTTTTTAAGCTAAAGAGATAAAATGAGTGAAATTTTAGAGTTAAATTTTATGCAAAATGCCTTTATTGCTGGCATTTTAGTTAGTATCATTTGTGGGCTCATAGGCTCACTCGTTGTTATAAATAAAATGACTTTTATAGCTGGCGGTATCGCGCACGGAGCATATGGCGGCATAGGACTTGCCTTTTTCTTCTCGCTTGAACCACTTCTTGGAGCTAGCATATTCTCACTCTTTTTAGCCCTTATAATCGCCACTATCACGCTAAAAGATAAAACCAACATTGACTCAGTTATCGGCGCTATTTGGGCATTTGGCATGGCCATTGGTATCATTTTTATCGATTTAACTCCGGGATACAATGCCGATCTTATGAGCTATCTTTTTGGCTCCATCTTAGCAGTGAGCGGGCAAGATATAACATTCATGAGTATTTTAGATATTTTATTTTTAGCACTCATTGCCCTTTTTTACCGTCAATTTGTAGCTATTAGCTTTGATGCAGAGTTTGCAAAGTTGCGCGGCGTAAATACAACATTTTTTCACTATTTATTAGTATGTATGATGGCACTTTGTGTGGTGGCTACGATTCGTGTTGTTGGGCTGATTTTAGTCATCGCTCTTCTTACTATACCGCCATATTTAGCACAAATTTTTGCCAAAAGACTTGGACTGATGATGTTAATCTCTACTATCTTTTCGGTCGTTTTTTGCTTTAGCGGTCTATTTATTAGCTTTTATTTTAACCTAACAGGCGGAGCTAGCATAATCTTAGTTGCTTCACTTTGCTTTTTTGCTTTTTGTTTTAAATTTAAAAGCTTACGCCAGTAGACCTTCTTAACTGATAAAGCGTCCAAAAGACAAAACAAATGGCTGTGAGATAGACGCTAAAAAATAGAGCCAGCCATATAAATTTTATCTCAAGACCAAAATAGAAGACTACCGCGTAAAAAAGTGATCCTTGAAGTACGAATTGCCTAAATCCATTTAGCAAAAAGATAGCCACTGGGCGTTTTATGGCCTGAAGAGTGCTGCCTGAGACATTTATCGTGCCATAAGCTACGTAAGCAAGAGAATTTATACCAAGATAAAGCCCTGCTATCTCCAAAACTGCCGGCGTATCATCAAAAATTCTTATCATATCTTCACCAAAAAATCTAATAAAGATACAAGCAAGTACACAATAAATAAGCAAAAAAAGAAGCGAAATTTTATAGCATTGCTTAGCTCTTTTAAAATTTTTAGCACCATAGTTTCTTGAAACGATACTTAAAACTGCTGCGGCCATACCAATGGTCGGCAATACTAAAATTTGCTCTATCCTCAAAGCTATACCATATCCTGCTACGGCATTTACGCCATAGTAGCTTATAAATTTTAAAAGCACAAGTGAGCCAAGCGACATCGATAGATAGTTTAAGCAAGCTGGTAGAGCTTGCTTTGTAATCTTTGCCCAAATGCTAAAATTTGGTACAAAATAGCTTAAATTTCTTGGCTCGATCATCTTAGCTTTTTTAACTTTTACAAAAAGATAGATCATGCCCAAAAGCTGAACACTAGCTGTTGCTAGAGCAAGTCCTTTTACACCAAGATCCAAAATGAATGCAAAAAAGTAGCAAAAAAATGCATTGATAAAAAGGCCATAAAATAGCCAATTGCGGTAACTTTTTGTATCTCCAAGCGCTACAAGCACTCCGTTTAGAGATTTGATAATCAAGAAAAATGGTGCAGCAAGAAAGATAACACCCGCGTAATCAAGTGCCTCTTTTAAATAGTGATGATCAGCTCCTAAAAAAGTGAGTAAATTTGGTGCTAAAAAATAGCCACAAAACCCCATAAAAATAGCAAATACTAATACAAAGATAATTCCATTTGCCGCATAAAATTTAGCCATTTTTACTTTTCCTGCTCCAAGACTATTGCCTATTAGCGCAGTTAGTGCTGAGCCAAAACCAAGCCCAATGCCTACAATACTTAGATAAAGCAAAAAGCTCATAGCCATACCAGCTACGGCAAGGGTAGAAATTTTTGCTGCAAAAAATGTGCCAGTAACGTTATAAAGAGTATTAAACATCATTGCGGTGCCAGCTGGAAGCGAGAGCGAGATGATGAGCTTATTTAACGGGTCTTTTAGTAAATCCATGGCTTGATTTTACGTTTTTTATCTTTAAAATTTGTAAAGGATAAAATCAATTAAATTTAATAAAAAGCCATTACCCATTAGCATAATTATGATTGATATCTTTTGGCAACGCATTAAATCTTAGAAAGCTTATTTTTATGTATATAAATTATTTGTGTAAAAAATTTGTATTTCTATCAGTCTTTGTTGTATTAAAAATTTAGTAAGCCAAAAATTATAAAAAGCAAGGAAAAACCTTGCTAAAAATTTTATTTATATTTTATGCCCATGCCGCCAAATTTAAGCGTATTAGCTGTCTTATTGTCGCTACTTTCGATTAGAGCTTTAACATCTACTAGTCCTGGCAATCCCCAAACTTGTTCACAAAGACCACCTGTTTTTATAGTAATGCCTATTTCACCACTAGTGTTATTTCCAGGACGTACCTCTAAACACTCATCATTTTTTGCTTTTACTGGTATTTTTACATTTGACATTTTTTTGACAGCTTCTTTAATATCCGAATTACTAGCAAATTCGCCTTGTGAAGTGTAGTAAGAACCCAAATCAGCAATAAGTGTTTGTATATTTGTAGCAGTTTTTGCTATCTCTGCATCATCCCTTGTTGCAGCTAGTTTTGGTATAGCAACCGCGGCTAATATACCCAATATAACGATCACGAAGATCAACTCAATCATCGTAAAGCCTTTTTTCATGACTTCTCCTCCCTGAAATATAAATATTTTCTAAATCGAGCGAATTGTATCATAAATTTCAAAAAAACAATAAAATAATGTACTATATAAAAAATCAAAAATTTGCCGATATAAAAAAGAAAATTAAAAATTAGGGGCGTTATGAAGGGCGTTATACTTTGTCTATTTATCATCACGATTTCATTTTGCAAATATGAATCCTACAAACCTCTTACGGTAGTAAAATATAATGAAGAAAAGGCTTTGCTTGGCAAAAAACTCTTTTTTGACAAAAGGCTAAGCCCAAATGAAAACTACTCTTGCCAAACTTGTCACAACTTGTACTGGAATTTAAGTGGAAGCAACCAAGATAGCATGGAAAAAGGCACTTTAAATCCTCCAACCATATTAAATGCTGCAGCAAACTATCTATTTTATAGCGATGCAAAGATTAGCAATTTAAAAGATCAAGTAAAAGAGTCCATAACTTCTAGAATAGAACTAAACTCGGATAACGACAAGATAGTGGATTCTGTAAATAATATCTCTGAGTACAAAATTTTATTTAAAAAAATTTATAATGACGGCATTAATTTTGATAATATTGCAGATGCAATAGCTGAGTTTGAAAAGGCAGTCTTAAGTGTTGATTCGCCATTTGATCGTTTTATATCAGGTGATAACAATGCCATAGATGATAGCGCAAAGAAAGGATTTGAGATATTCAATAATATAGGCTGTGCCGCTTGTCATAATGGTAGAAATTTAGGAGGAAATTTGACACAAGATATTGGCCGAGAAAAAATTTCTGCCTTAGATACAAGCAAAAGATTAAGAAGAGTACCATCACTAAGAAATATTACAAAAACTGCTCCATATTTATCTCATGGAGAGATAAACGATCTAAAAGAGGCTATAAGCTTTATTGGTAACTACCAGCTAGGATACGTTCTTAGCAAAGATGAAATTGATGCTTTATACTCATTTTTTCTGACATTAAATGGTAAAAAGCCTAGGATATTAAATGAGTACTAAACGAACAAGAACCGTACTTAGCGTCTTAGTAGCTATATTTTTCGTTAGTGCATTTTTTATATATAAAGCAAATATAGCCATTGATACGGCTCATAAATTTGATGATGGAATTTTAAATCTAAAATTTATAGACAATGAGATAACTTTTTCTTTAAATAATATTTATGATGTCTCAAACTACGACAAACTCAATGCTGACATAAATTCTTTTGATACAAATTTGAGCAACCTTTCAATGCTTAGTGATGAGATGCTGTTATTTCATCAAAATGAAATAACAAAAGATCTACAAAACATAAGAGATGTATTTAGTAAAAAAGTATTTTTTTTACAAAGATCAGCTTATGTAAACTCATCTATAGATTCTTATATCCAAATAAGTCAATATGAGATACAAAATCTAGCACTTCCAAATAAGCTTGAGCCTATATTTTATGCGATAAAAGGTGCTTTGATGCTTAGTCCTGAAGTAATAGATGAAATTTCAAAGCAAATAAAAATGTATAAAAACGAGTATAAAGATAACCAAAAAGCTCAAAGCGTATTAGACAAGATACTTTATGCAGCTCAAGCTACAAAAACTTTACATACAATCTCAAATAGTGCAAAAGAGCTACATCTTGATAATATGCTAGAAAATTTTAGAAATAAAATCCTAGAATTTCACTCTGACGCAGTAGATAACACAAAAATAGCTCAAACAATTTGCTTACTTGCATTTATAATATTTTGTGCATTTGGCCTATATCAAATTAAAATGGCCTCAGAGCGCTTAAGGCAGATCAAACTTCTAAGTTCTACAATCGAAAATGATCATAGCTCTATTGTCTATTGCGACAAATACAATAGAATTTCATATGTAAATAAAACCTTTGAAGAAAAAACTGGCTACAAGCTAAAAGAAGTAATAGGCAAAAATCCTAGAATACTAAAATCATATATGCACCCACAAAGCTTTTATGAATCCATAAAAGATGCTCTGCAAAAATCTCTACCTTGGGAGAGCGATGAGCTTATAAGCAAAACAAAAAGTGGTGATTTTTTATATGAAAAGGTAAAATTTTCACCATTTTTCTTTAAAAATAAATTTGAAGGCTATATAGCGGTAAAACTTGACAGGACTAAAGAGACGCTGATACTAAACGAACTAACTCAAAAAAATGAACAAATAAAAATACAATCTTCAATCGATAAGCTAACAGGCTTTGGCAACTACTTTGCTTTAACTGAAATTTTAGACGCACAAAAAGATGGAGTGCTCATTTGCTTAAGCATTAAGAATTTTAAAATTTTAAGATTCTTTTATCAAACTAAGATTATCGACGCAATGCTAAAAGCAGTAGCTGACACACTAAAGCTTTGTATAGATACTTCTGAGATAAAAGCAAAGCTATTTAGATTTCAAGATGACGCATTTTATATATGGTATGAAGGCGATAATATCGTAAGAGATATTGAATATATTAGAGAATATTTTGGTTCAAATAGAATAAATGTTGCTATTGATGAAAAATTTGAAAATTTACCAGGCATAAAGATAGTATTTGGTGTTTCATTGCCAAACGATACCCCACAAACTAACCGCCTAATGCAATCAGTCCTTGCAAATCAGCTCGCAATAGAAAATGGTAGCAATATTTACTACTATCTAGAAAATGACGCCATTGAGATGAAATATCACAAAAACCAGCTAGCAGTCCAGCTAATCGAAGATGCGTTAGAAAACGATAGAGTCATCGTAGAAGCACAAGGTATCTTTAACTTAGAAGAAAATGAAACTGAAGCAAAGTATTATGAAGTTTTGGTTCGTATAATCGATCAAAATGGCAAGATACACTATCCGGGCGAATTTTTAGATATTGCCATGAAAACACAACTATATCCGCAAATAACCAAAAAGGTGATAAGTCTTGCGTTTGATCTTGCTAAAAGATATCCAGATTATATGTTCTCGATAAATTTATCAATTACCGATATCGCTGATGCTAGCATGAGAGAGCTTATAGAGAGCAAGCTAAACGAGTGCAAAGATCCTAATAAAATTTGCTTTGAAATGCTAGAGAGCGAAGAGCTTAGCGACTATGTTGCGGTAAATTCTTTCATAAAACGCGTCAAGGGCTATGGATGTAAAATTTCTATTGATGACTTTGGCTCAGGATACTCAAACTATTACCGAATTTTGGAGCTTGATATAGACACCATAAAGATAGATGGCTCGATAATCAAAAAGCTTCCATTTGATGAAAATGCTAGAGTTCTAGTAGAAACCATCGTAAGCTTTGCAAAAAAGCAAGGCTACAAAATAGTAGCCGAGTTTGCAAGTTCAGAAGAAATTTTAAACCAAATCAAAAATTTTGGAATACCTTACGCACAAGGTTTCTTACTGGGTAAGCCTCGCAGAATGGAATAGTGGCTAAATTTCTATATCTATGCCAACTGGGCAGTGATCACTACCTGTGATCTCTGGCAAGATAAATGCATCTTTTAGCCTATCCTTTAATCCTTGCGAGATAAAGAAATAATCAATTCTCCAGCCGACGTTTTTAGCCCTTGCATTAAAGCGGTAGCTCCACCACGAGTAAGCGTCCGCTACGTCGCCATTTATAGCTCTAAAAGTATCTATAAAGCCACTTTTTAGCACCTCATCGATCCATGCTCGCTCGATAGGCAAAAAGCCAGAAGTTTTGGCATTTGCCTTTGGATTTTTAAGGTCGATCTCACGGTGAGCAGTATTTACATCGCCACAAAATATCACCTCTTTACCGCTTTTTACAAGTTCTTTGCAGTAAGCTAGAAATTTCTCGTAAAAGTCCATTTTATAGGCTAGGCGCTCGTCATCCTTTTGTCCGTTTGGGAAATAGATATTAAAAAGCACGATATTGCCAAATCTATGTTCCAAAATACGCCCCTCCGTGTCGTCGAAAAAAGCTGCCTTTTGTGTAGAAATGTCAAAATTTGCTAGGCTCATCACGCCAGAGTATCCGGCTCTCTCGCCTGAATTTACACTGATATCTTTAAAGCCAAGGTTATAAATTTCCTTTGGTACGTCACTTTCTTTGACCTTGATCTCTTGAAGTGCCAAGAAATCAGGCTTTATCTCATCAAGCCAACCAAAGCCATCTTTTGTTACAAGTGCTCTAAGTCCATTTACATTCCAGCTAATAAGTTTCAAATTTCATCCTTTTTTTAATTATAATTATGCCAAAAATCACAAAAAGGAAAATTATGAGAAACCAGCCAGAGTATAAATTTTTTAAAAATTTTGGCTACGCAAGAGAGGGTTTGGCTGAAATTTTCAAAAACGAAAAGAGCTTTAGGATAGAAATTTGCATATTTTTATTAGCAACACTATCGCTATTTTTTTGGAATTTTGACCTTATTTTTAATCTATTTTTGATCTTTAGCATGACATTTGTGCTAGTTTGCGAGTGCCTAAACTCAGGCTTAGAGCGAGTAACTGATCTTGCAAGCCCAGACTATCACGCCTTAGCAAAGGCGGCAAAAGATGCAGGAAGTGCAGCTGTGATGATCGCAAATTTCTTATGTGGCGCGCTTTGGTGCGTGGCAATAGGATATAAAATTTGGAGCTAGTATGAATGAAGAAATTTACAAGGCAATAATTGGTGAGAAAAAGGTAGAAATTATAAATTTGCTAGTTAAAAGCTGTGATGAAAATGGCTTTATTGTAGTAAAAATTTCAGAAATTTGCAAAAAGCTAGATGTGAGCAAACCAACCGTAATAAATACCTTTAAACTGCTTGAAGAGAAGAAAATTTTCGAGCGAGTGAAAAATGGAGTTTATAGATTTAAAAATTTATAGTAGCAAGCAAACGTTTACAACATCTTTTTAGCCGATAGTCTTAGCAGCGATTATGCAAAATGTCAAGCGGTCAGTTATCGCGACGACCCTAGACGGATGGCTCATGAACGCCACCTGTGATCTTTTACCAGCTGCATATAAATTTGGTATAGGTATAGCCATTTGAGAGCTTATGACTTGGGCTTTTGTGTTGATATTTGGCCGCCTATTGTTTGGTGAACCTTTGGCGTGCCATGCTCTGCTTAAAATGGCGGATAGGCTATAAAAGTAAAAAAATAATATAAATCTTCCTATAAAATTTTTAAGTAAATAGCTTTAAAAATATTCACTACGACTTATTTAAATTTATAACTTAGTTGACGAATTTTAGAGTATTTTAGATTTTAGCTTAAGAATAAAATTTAATTTAGAAGGAACGGAGCAAAACTGCTCCATAAATTATTTAACACCGACTATAATTTGAGTTGCTTTAATGATTGCAGTTACATTATCGCCTACTTTTAAAGCCAGGTTACCAACAGACTCTTTTGTGATGATAGCTGAAATTTTGCTACTATTTGCATCGATAACCACCTCTGCATTTACAGCTCCATCTTTTATCTCGCTTACAGTGCCTTTTATTTGGTTTGTGGCACTTAGTTTGATGCTATCGTCTTTTGAAACGATAACGCTTGAAGCTTTGAATAAAAATATAGCTTTTTTACCAACTTTTAGATCAAGAGCTTTCTCGCTATCAACTGTAATAGTTGCTTTTAGCACCTCACCACCTGCGAGTTTACCAGCGATCAGCGAATTTACCGCACCTGTTCTTACTTCAGAAATTTCAACATTTAATTGATTTCTTGCGCTTATTGACATATTTTCTCCTTGTTTTAATTTAAAAGATTTTCGTAATTGTAAAGGAACATTTTTAATTAAAGCTTAAAACCAATTAGTGGAATTTATTAATATCAAAAA
>NZ_PIRR01000037.1:0-15094 GCF_003048555.1 Campylobacter concisus
GGTATAGTCGTTGCTAAAAGTAACTTTACATTTTTTCCTGTTTTATAATATACTGGATATAAAAACATGGGAAGTATAGCAATTATAGAAACAATAACGATTGTGAAAAACAGCAAACCACCAAAATAAAAAATATCAGAACCACTTAAAACTGGAAAGTAACCAATAAAAATACCAAAATATATAAAATAGCAAATCATGCTAACCAAGCTGATTCCAGATAGTAATAATGGATGAAAACGTAAAAGACTTTCTAAAAGTTCTTGTGGTGATTTTATTTTAATGCCCTCGTTATTTTTTTGATTCATAAGTTTTCCTTTATAGTTAAAGTATCTTGATAACTCAAATTTAAATCCTAAAAATTTATAAAAACTTGCTATTTAAGCACCTTCGCGATTTCGCTCCAGCCCAAAATCTTGGCAAATTCAGCCGCCGTTTTACCACTTTTTGTGCGGGCATTTTTATCAGCACCGTTTTCTAGCAAGAGATTTACAAGATTTAAATTTCCAGCGATCGCCTCGTTATGAAGCTGCGTATAGCCAAACTCATCAGCATCCGTGACCATATTTGGGTGCTCTTTTATATATTGCTTTACTTGCTCATACGTATTTTCGCTCATTGGATGCTCTATCAAATTTTCAGGGTGCTCTTTTTGCTCGTAAACTACCAAGATATCGTTAAAATCCCCAAAATCAAGCCCCCACTCTTTATCGTGCTCTTTTAGCTCTTTCTTTTGCATGCGTGAGCGCATCGCCTGCACGCTAAATCCGCCGTATGCGCGTCCATCTATCGAAAAGAGCCAGTCACTCATCTCGTCTATCTTTGCACTTATTTGATCGCCTAATTTCACGTTTTGTACGCTATCTGGCTCATTTACGAGCGTGCCATATATCGTTTCGCCGTCAAATTCCACATCGTCTATCCACATGTGTTCTCCGACTTCTTCGCCATTTACGACATCTAAAAAGCAAATTTTTACCATTGCATAGTCAAGCATAGGTACGATCCTGCGGCGCTCCCAGTAAACCTCACGCCAAAAATATCTAAAGCTCTCTCTGGCCTGCTCAAACGCACGATGCATGTAGTCTTCGTCGCTACTTACAAAATAGATTGGCATTTGCTTGCCAAGATCGATTTGTTTACCGAGAATTTTCTTAAAAAAGCTCATTTTTTTGTCCTTATTTTTAATTTTAGATAGATCAAATTTAAATAAAACGATAAGGTGAAATTTCACCTACGAATACGCCAAATTTTAGATACAAAAACTATGCGAAATTTCTCAAATTTAGTCCAAAATCCTACAAAATTTTAAATATAAAAGTCACACAGCCATTTCGTAAAATTAGGCGAGGCGATTTAAATTTTTGTGACTGGAGTTACCGAGTTGGTAATGACCGAGTAAAAATTTAAATCAACGACGCATAATAAAGCGAAAAAGTGAGTTATTTTAGATTTTTAAAGCTTATTGGGAGTTCTAGGTTCAACCCCCTAACGAGCTTTATACACTCCTGCAAGTCATCTATGCTCTTACTTGTCACTCTGATCTCTTCACCCCTGATCTGCGCACTCACCTTGATCTTTGAGTCTTTGATCGCTTTGGTGATCTTTTTTGAGTTTTCAGCGTCAAGTGTGTCGTTTAGTTTTAGCGTCGCTTTTAAATTTCCACCACTCGCTGGCTCCCTTTTTGTCTCCGTGATTGCTACCGGTGGGATGTTGCGCTTGATGAGCTTTGAGATCACGATGTCTTTTAGTGCGTCGATCTTATTATCACTTGAGCTAAGAAGCGTGATAAATTTTTCTTTTTCATTTAGCTCGACTTCAGCTGCAAGCCCTTTAAAATCATACCTAGCCGCGATCTCTTTTTTTGCCGTCTCAAGAGCGTTTTTAACCTCCATCATATCGACCTCGGCACTTATATCAAAACTATGCTCAGTTGCCATTTTTATCCTTTCAAATTTATTTAAATAGCCCTTTGATCTTCTCAAAAAGTGACTTTTTGCCAGTCTCTTCTTGCTTTATCGCTTCGCCAATCTGCTGCACCGCGGTCTGTGCGTAGATGATAGCGCCCTTCGGGTTGCAGTTAAAGAGGTTTGAATATGAGCTTGATTTGTTTAGATCAAGCGGATTTGGCTCCACGACCTCAGTGGCCTCAAGCAGGCCTATTTTTAGCTCGTATGCGTAGTTTAGAGCATCTAAAAATGCAGGTAAATTTTGCATGTAAAAGCCATCAACCGCATCTTTTATCTCACCGCCTGCTTCATAGTCAGCCTTTAGTTTAGCTACGTTTTTAGCGTTTACATAAGCGCCACAGCAGTAGTTTTCGGTGATCTCATTATAAATTTCGCCACTAAATTTATTCAAAAACTCACTTGGTAAAATTTCTCGCCAGTTGCTAATGTAGTTTTTAAATTTCTCATTTTGCTGTGCCAAAGAGCTTAGCGCTGTGCCCCGAGTGTAGAAATACTTTCTAAAAAATCCTTGTGTGACGGCGATACAAAAGCCGTGAGTTTTGTTAAAAATTTTATCGTCTTTATACTGTAACGCAGCGCTTAGCGTATCTTTGTATTTTTGCGCGTAAAATTCCTCTACGCCAGCCTTGTTGGCAAGCGCTAAAACCTCGTCAAATTTACCAGCCCTTGCAAGCTCAAGTGCCTCAAAATACCACTTTGAAATTTCATCTTCGCTAATAGCGTGATAGCTTATATCATAGCCCATTACTTGCTCTCATTGATGAAATTTTCGATGTTTGTGACAATCTTTGCGATGAGCGTCTTTCTAGCCTCCAGGCTACCCCATGCCACGTGTGGCGTGATGAGTAGATTTGACTTCTTTTTTACATTTAAAAATGGGCTATTTTTGCTCATTGGCTCGCTCTCCAAAACGTCCGTACCAAAGCGTAAATTTCTCTCGTCTATCGCCCTTGCCATCGCCGCTTCGTCCACTATGCCACCACGTCCTAAATTTAGTACTATTGCCTCATTTTTTAGCAAATTTATCTCATTTGCACCCAGCAAATTTCTAGTTTTTTCATTTAGTGGTGCATGGATGCTGATGATGTCGCTACTTCTTAGTAGCTCGTCTAAGCTTTTTTGCTTAAATTCGCTATTTTTATTTGCTCCGCTTGTCGAGTAATAGCTCACGTTTGCGCCAAATGCACGCGCCACTGACGCCACGCTGCGTCCTATCTCGCCAAGCCCGATGATGCCAAATTCTTTGTCAGCGATCTCGCTGATATCTGCGCCAAGATAGGTAAAAATTTCACTCTTCACCCACTCGCCACTTTTTACGTAGTGATCATAAAATTTGATGTGATTTGTTAGCTCAAAAAGCATCGCAAATGTGTGCTGCACGACGCTTGCGGTTGAGTAGCCAGCGACGTTTTTAACAGCTATATTTTTGGCTTTTGCATGCCCTAGATCGACATTATTCATCCCAGTTGCACTTATGCAGATAAGCTTTAAATTTGTCGCCTCCATCACGGCTTTGTCGATGATGACCTTGTTTGTGATAACGACATCAACGCCCTTTAGACGTGGCATGATCTCTTCGCTTTTAGTTTTTTGATAGCTAATAAACTCGCCAAATTTCTTAAAAACACTAAGATCTACGTTTTCTCCAAGCGTTGCCGCGTCTAAACAAACGATCTTCATCTTTAGTCCTTAATGAAATGTCCTACAAATTTAGAGTAGTTATCTAAAATTTTGCCGCCCTTTCTATATCCAAGTGCGCACGCCTCATAAGCGTAAAATACCCCTGCTTGGTAGCTCTCGCCTCTTTCGTCTTGATTAAACTCGTAAAATTCTTGATAGATGGCTTTGTTTGAGTCGTATTCGCCGTCATTGCTTGCTATTTGTGCGCCGTTTTCATCGTATATCGAGACGTTTGCACCTTCTCTGCCAAATACCGGCTTTTTCACATATTTTTTGCCTTTTAGTGGCTCATTTGAGGTCTCAAGCAAGAGCGGGTGATTAGGATATAGATCCCAAAGGATTTTTAAGATCCCTTTACTTTGGAAAAGCAGCGTGTAGGCTGGATTTATGATGATAGCTTTTTGGTTTTTGATGATATTTGAAAGTATAAGTGCTAGCTCGCCTTCATCGATCGCTATGCTCTCCCAAGGTACGAGTTTAAACCAGTATTCGAAATTTTCATCATTTTTAAAAATGCCCTCGTCATCGTTAAAAACGACCTCATCAACGTAAGCAAAGTCGGTTTTAAAGCCGGCCTCTTTTGCGATGTATTGCAGCAATTTCACGGTTTGCTCGTCCTCGATACTACCAGCGATAGAGCTAAAGAGTATCCCCCAGCCCTCGTAAACATCCTCGAAATTTACATTATCGTCGCCAAGCGTGATAAGGCGTTTAAAATTTTGCTTTAGAGCTTCGTAAAGGTTATTAAATTGCTCTGCTTCGTCCATATGATTTAGTTTTAGCATCGCCCACTGGATGATCGCTGTCTCAAAAACTGCCGTTGGCGTGTCGGCGTTAAATTCGATCAGTTTTATCGGCTTGCCATCAAGCCCACCAGCAAGATCAAATCTGCCATAAAGGTGCCAGTGAACGTCATTTTCCCAGCTTTTTTTGATGCTATCAACGAGATTAAACGGTATGCCTATCTCGTGAAAAAGGTTGTTGTCAATGACGTACTGAGCAGCATTTACGTACATATCATATAGCTCGTTTGCTGCTTCGTAGTAAGCATCCGCTTCACTTGCTTTTACCTGTATGATCTCATCTGCGATATATGAGCTGTTGTCGTTATCTGTATGCCACGCAAAGCCGATTTTCTCCATAAAATCGTTATTTAACGGAGTGATTTTTCTTAAATTTATCATTTTTTAGCCTCCAAAGCTTGATGAGCTAGAGCTTGATTTTGATCCACCACCGAAAAATCCACTCTTACCACCACTACTTCTTGCGGCAGAATTTGCTGCTTTTTGCTTATTAAAGCTATCAACGCTTCTTGTGTATGCGCTTGGATTTTTGTAAGAATTTTGACGAGTAGCTTGGAAATTTTGATTTCCAAAAAGCTTGCTACCTATCCAGCTACCAAGTATCGCACCAGCAGCTGAGGCAAGTATCGTCTCACCAAGGCTTAGACCGCCGCTACTTAGCTGTGTGTCGCTAGTTTTTGTTAAATTTGAAGTGCCATTGTCGATATTTGCGTTTGCTTGAGCTAGGAGCTTATCGATCTCGTCTTTGCTTAGCACACGCTCAGTACCGTTTATATCTTTTAACACGACTCTAGTTTCAGTACTTGGATACTCTTCTAAAATTTTATAAACGCCAGGTGCGCTCTCTTCGATGATGACAAAGGCACCATTTTTTTGTGCAACCTCATTTAGTGCGTTTTCATCACCGCCATTGTTACTGCCACAACCAGCAAGGCCAGCCATAACGATCGCACCAAATCCGCCTACCGCAGCATAAGTAGCTATCTTTTTAATGTGTTTCATATCTCTCCTATCAACTCTTTTAAATTTTTATGTCTTCTAACAAGTATCACACCTCGTTTAAATTTTATAAATTTTGAGTGGTGTATCGCTTTTATTATCTTTTCACTGGCTTTTTTCGTTGCCTTTGGCTTTAGATTTAGCTCCTTTAAAAATTCACTTAAATTTATCCATTTTGACTCATTTTCTATTTCGGCCTCTATCGCTTCGTTATTTGGCATATCGTCATTTTTTTGTGCTAAAAGTGGCCTTTGCATGGCATTTAGAAACTGCATGAGCTTTTCATCTCTATCTTTATAAATTTGCAAAATTTCATTTTTTCGCTCGATTAGCATCTGCTCTTTTTCTTTAAAAAGCCTATCTTTATCAGCTTGCAAGTTTAAATTTAAGCTCTTTAACTCGCTTAACTCATTTAGCAAATAATTTACAAACTCATCATTTTGGGATTTAGTTTTTGTACTTTTTGGAGCAGATTTTGTGGCTTTTTCGCTACTTGGTTTCTCATCAAGGATGACAAATTTTGTGCCATTTTCAATGACTGTATTTATCGAACCACGGCGGATTCTATTATAGACTGCTTCTTTTGTTATGCCTAAAATTTCTGCAGCTTCGTTTATAGCTAGCTTTTGCATCGAATTTCCGTTTAAAATAAAATAAAAAAATTGCTTTGATTATAAAAAAATAAGGCTAAAAGAAGAGTTAAACAAAGAGAGCAAAGCCCTCTTTGTCTTGGTTTTAGAGTCTTGACTCGTAGCGTCTAAGCATATAAAGACGTTTAAGCATTTTCTTGCGAGCTGCAATTTTTTGTTTTTTGCGGATCTCAGTTTTAGGCTCAAAGAAGCGTCTAGCTCTTGCTTCAGTTACTACTAAGTTACGGTCAGTTTGTTTCTTAAACTTTCTGTAACCCTCGTCAAATGACTCGTTAGGATGTACCTTAATACCAGGCAACGTCCTCACCACCTTTCAGATTAAAATAAGCCGTGAGTATAGTTTAATTTTCATAAATTTAAGCTTTTAACTATTTTTTTTTAAAACTCTTTTAATGCCATAAGCTTTATAATCATAAAATTTCAAAAAAGGCTTATTATGTCAAAGGATTTTCATCTTAGCTACGCCAAGAGGCGTTACATTTTTTTCGCCTGTATTACGCTATTTGTCTTTATTTTGCCATTTATCAGGATAAATGATGCACAGCTTTTTTTGCTAAGTTTTGATAAAAGTAGAGTTGATCTATTTTTTACAAAATTTGATATGCAAGAGCTTTATTTGCTGCCATTTTTATTTATCATTTTGTTCTTAAGCATATTTTTTCTAACGACACTTGCAGGGCGTGTTTGGTGCGGTTGGAGCTGTCCGCAAACTATTTTTAGAACGATATTTCGTGACTTTTTGCAAACTAAAATTTTAAAGATCAGAAAAAATATCCAAAATAAGCAAAATGAGCCAAAAGGACAAATTTTAAAGCGTGCTTTAGCAGTGGGGATTTGGTGTGTTTTAGCTCTTGTTATTTCGGCAAATTTTTTATGGTATTTTGTACCACCGCTTGATTTTTTTGCTTATTTAAAAGAGCCAAGCGAACATGGAGTTTTGTTTGCATTTTGGCTTGTTATCGCTATTTGGTTAGTTTATGATGTTATCATTTTAAAAGAAAATTTTTGCATTTATGTTTGTCCTTACGCTAGGGTGCAGTCAGTAATGTTTGATAACGATACGATCCAAGTTATTTACAACCAAAAAAGAGGCGGCGTAATCTATAACGGAAAAGAGAAATTTAAAAAACCAAAAGAAGAGGGTGCGCTGTGTACTGGCTGCGAGGCGTGCGTAAGAGTATGCCCAACGCACATTGATATAAGAAAAGGTATGCAGCTTGAATGTATAAATTGTCTAGAGTGTAGCGATGCTTGTGCTAAAGTGATGAAGCATTTTTATGAAAGTTCACTTATTGAGTGGAGAAGTATAAATTCTATAAAAGAGCAAAAAAGAGTCAAAATTTTACGCTTTAGAACGGTTGCTTATCTCGTCATTTTGGGCATTGTCTTAACAGCTGGGGTATTGATGGGTGGCAAAAAAGAAAGTATGCTTTTAAACATAAATAGAACAAGCGAGCTTTATAAAATTCTAGGCGAAAATGAAGTCGAAAATTCGTACGTATTTTTGGTGCAGAACACACAAAATAAAGAGCATGCCTTTTACTTTGAAGTAGACGATAAGAATATAGAAATTTCTCGTCCAAATAAGCCATTTATATTAAAAGCTGGTGCAAAACAACGAGTCATCGTCACGCTAAAATCAAAAAATAAAAATTTAAGCGATAAAGATCTTTTAAAACATATAAATATAAAAGCTTATGCCACCGATGAGCCAGCTATCAGCGTGCAAAGGCAAAGTACTTTTATCTATCCTAAAAGATGATAAAATGGCAAAAATTTAACAGGAAGCAAGATGGCGATCTCAGAAAAAGGCAAAAAACGATACGAACTCATCGTAAAAACAGCGCTTGAGCTATTTTTAGAAAAAGGATACGAAAAGACAAGCTTAAGCGATATCGTAGCGATAAGTGGCGGATCGCTTTCTAGCATTTACACATTTTTTGAGAGCAAAGAGGGGCTTTTTGAGGCGATCATCGAGCAAGAGATAGACGCTCTTATAAAAGAGATCGATGAGAAAATAGATCTTAAAATTTCCCACAGCTTGGAGGAATTTTTAACCAAATTTGCAACCATAATATTTTCTATCGTTTGCAGCAAAAGGCATATCTCTCTTGGTAGGATAATGATGAGTGAGGGTTC
Organism: Campylobacter concisus; assembly: GCF_003048555.1. Taxonomy (GTDB): domain Bacteria; phylum Campylobacterota; class Campylobacteria; order Campylobacterales; family Campylobacteraceae; genus Campylobacter_A; species Campylobacter_A concisus_AO. Next base: position 8,242 of record NZ_PIRR01000037.1, read on the forward strand.
TAAAAATGGCGGCAAACTTGGTAAGACGTTTTTGGATCAAATTTTAAAAAAGATCGATCTTGTGCTTATAAATTTCTTTGAAAGAGATGAGGTAAAAGCCAAACTTGATTCAAAATTTTCAGCCAAATTTGCTGCAAAGTACTTTATACAAAGCGTGATCGGGGCTTATTACTACGATTCGCTTTTGATAAATGAAGAACCAAAGCTTAGTGAAAAAGAGCGTAAAAAGCATATTAGCTTGTGTGTTGAGTTGTTTTTGAATGGAGTTAGTAAAAAATAAAATTGACTTTTTATTTGTTTTCTAATAGAATCGAGAACTTTAAATTTTTGTAGCAATTATTACAAAAACTAAATATGATATTAAAATTTAAAATTAAGAGAGGTTTTTATGGCAAATTTTAAGAGTGTTCTTGTGCTTTCGGTTGCAGTTTTATTTCTAAGTGGTTGTTTTGAAAATAAAGAGAATAAAGCGGCAGCAGGTCACCAGATGCCACTATCTCATGTGGATATTTTTACCGCACAAAAAACAGACATACCTATTAGTTTCGATTACACCGCAACGGTTGCAAGTAGTCAAGATGTTATTATCTATCCAAAAGTTGGCGGAACTATCATAAAGCAGTTTTTTAAGCCGGGAAGCAAAGTAAAAGCAGGCGATAAGTTATTTTTAATAGATCCAGAAAAATATCAAGCAAGCTTTGACTCACTTGATGCCTCTGTTGGTGTAGCAAATGCAAATTTGAAAAATGCCGAGACCGAGTTTAAAAGAATTTCTGCCCTTTATAAGAAAAATGCAGTCTCTCAAAAAGACTATGACGCAGCAGTTGCAGCCTATGACATTGCAAATGCGAATTTAGTAAGCGCAAAAGCAAATTTAAAAAATGCGAAAATCGACCTTGGCTACACGACTATCACAGCGCCATTTGACGGCGTAGTGGGTGATAACCAAGTAGATGTTGGCTCGCTTGTCATAGCAAACCAAACAAAGCTTGTAAGACTTACAAAAATAAATCCTATTGAAGCAGAATTTTATATCGCCGATGTGGATAATCTAACTAGAAAGACAAATTTGGATAACGGCTCATGGCAACAGCTAAATAGTGACACTGTGTTAAGTGTCAATGGCGAAAATTTTAATGGTAAAGTAAATTTTATAGATAGTGTCGTAAATACCGCGACTGGCAGCGTTTTAGCAAAGGCTAGCTTTGATAATAGCGAGGGTAAAATTTTACCAGGTGCGTTTGGTCATATAAAGATGAGTGGATTTGTTCAAAAAAATGCCTTTAACATCCCACAAGTTGCCCTTCAACAAAGTGCTACAAACTCTTATGTTTTAGTTGTAAAAGATGGCAAAGTAAGCCAAAAAAATGTAAAAACAGGATATCAAACAAAAAATATGGTAGCAGTCACTGAAGGTCTTGAAGAGGGTGATAAGATAATTGTTAATAACTTCCTTAAAATAGGAGTTGGTGCACCAGTTGAAACTGATAAAGACCTAAGTGCGGAATTTATAAACGGCAAAGATGCAAACGCTACAAGTAGCAAGTAAAGGCAGATAGATGTTTTCAAGATTTTTCATAAACCGCCCGATATTTGCGACTGTTATATCTATCATTATAGTTATAGCAGGTTTTATGGGTATCAAGGGACTTCCAATAGAGGAGTATCCAAGTCTTACTCCACCTACTGTCTCTGTAAGTGCGACATATAGCGGTGCTGATGCGCAGACTATCGCTGATTCAGTCGCAAGTGCGATCGAAGATCAGATAAATGGCGTTGAAAATATGCTTTATATGCAAAGCACATCAAGCTCAGCAGGTACGATGAATATAAGCGTATATTTTAAGATCGGCTCATCGTCAAAACAAGCTACGATCGATGTAAATAACCGCGTGCAAGCTGCCCTTTCAAGACTGCCTCAAGAAGTGCAAAATATGGGCGTAACAGTGCGCGAAAGAAGCGGCTCGATCCTTCAGGTTGTTGGCTTTACAAATCCAAATATGGATTTGATCGAACTATATAACTATGTAAATTTAAATATTGCTGATGAGATAAAAAGGGTTAGTGGTATAGGTGATACAGTATTGATAGGTACTAAAGAGTATTCTATGAGAATTTGGCTAAAGCCAGATAGACTAGCTCATTTTAAACTAACTCCAAGTGACGTCATTTCTCAAGTAAAAATTCAAAATTCACAATACGCTGCTGGCAAGATAGGCGAACAGCCATCGGATGGTGGTAATCCTTATGTTTATTCTGTTCGTACCGATGGACGTCTTAAAAATGTAGCCCAGTTTGGCGATATAATAATTAAAAGTTCTGATGGATCAGTATTGAAGCTAAAAGATGTAGCTACCATAGAGCTTGGGGCAGCTAGCTATGCTAACGACGCGATGTTAAACGGCAAACCAGCTATTCCTCTTTTGCTATTTTTACAAAACGATGCGAATGCTCTTGCTACCGCAAATGCTGTAAAAGAAAAGCTTAACGAGCTAAAGAAAACTTATCCTGTTGGACTAGAGCACACCATAGCTTACAATCCAACAGAATTTATAGATGTTTCAATTGATGAGGTTATAAAAACTTTCATTGAAGCGATGGTACTCGTCTTAATCGTAATGTACTTTTTCTTAAAAAGTTTTCGCGCGACTATCATTCCGATGCTTGCCGTGCCAGTATCTATCATAGGTACATTTGGCGGACTTTATGTGATGGGTTTTAGTATAAATTTGATTACACTTTTTGCCTTAGTTCTTGCCATCGGTATCGTCGTGGATGACGCGATCATCGTTATAGAAAATGTCGAGAGAATTTTGCATGAAGATAAAGAGATCAGCGTAAAAGACGCGACGTTTAAGGCGATGGAAGAGGTACAAACTCCAGTTATCTCTATCGTACTCGTGCTTTGTGCTGTTTTCGTGCCAGTCTCTTTCATGGAGGGCTTTGTTGGCGTTATACAAAAGCAGTTTGCTCTAACGCTTGTTGTTTCTGTTTGTATCTCAGGCTTTGTTGCTCTTACTCTTACGCCAGCGCTTTGTGCGGTTATGCTTAAGAAACAGGAGAGTAAGCCATTTTGGATAGTTCAGAAATTTAACGACTTCTTTGACTTTAGCACTAGACTCTTTACGGCTGGAGTGGCTAAAATTTTAAGGCATATTATTATTAGCTTTATTGTAATTGGTATTTTAGGATTTGCCACTTATAAGCTATTTGATGCTGTGCCAAAAGGGCTTGTGCCTTCAGAAGACAAGGGTGCTTTAATGGTTATCACCTCACTTCCGCCTTCAACAAATATGCTAAAGACAAAAGAAGAAGTAGTCTCGATTAGCAACGCCATTTTAAGCAATCCAAATGTTGAGTTCACTATGGCTTTTGCAGGTTATGACATACTAGCTAGCTCGCTTAGGGAAAATTCAGCCGTTAGCTTTATAAAGCTAAAAGATTGGAGTGAGAGAAAAGGCGCTAACAATGGAGCTGATACATTAGCTGGCCAGTTTAATGGTATGCTTTGGGGCTCAAAAAACTCAATGACATTCGTTGTAAATTTACCACCTATCATGGGTCTTTCAATGACTGGTGGCTTTGAGATGTATCTACAAAATAAAAGCGGCAAGAGTTACAACGAGATAGAAGCAGACGCTAGAAAAGTATCAGCAATAGCTAATGCAAGACCTGAACTAACAAATGTTAGAACCACGCTTGAGACAAATTATCGTCAGTTCAAGATAACAGTTGATAAAGAAAAAGCTAAATTATTTGGCGTAAGTGAGAGCGAAATTTTTAGCACGGTAGCAGCTACTTTTGGCTCTTACTATATAAATGACTTCAATCTTGCTGGTAAGTCTTACCGAGTATATGCAAGAGCCGAGGAAAGTTTTAGAAATAATCCTGAGGATCTAAGAAAAATTTTCGTCCGCTCATATGATGGCGGCATGGTGCCACTAAATTCAGTAGCGACACTTACAAGAACGATCGGACCTGACATTGTTGATAGATTTAACCTCTTTCCATCAGCTAAGATCATGGGCGATCCAAAACCTGGCTACACGTCAGGCGATGCGATCAGAGCGATCCAAGAGGTCGTAAATGACACGCTAAGCAGCGACGACTACGCTATAAGCTGGGCTGGAACTGCGTATCAAGAGGTAAATTCTCAAGGAACAGGTACGGTTGCTTTTATCTTTGGTATGATTTTTGTCTTTTTGATCCTTGCAGCTCAGTACGAGAGATGGCTCATTCCACTTGCGGTCATCACAGCCGTACCATTTGCGGTATTTGGCTCGTTGCTAGCAGTCTGGATAAGAGGACTAACAAACGACATCTACTTTGAGATCGGACTCTTGTTGCTTATTGGTCTGGCGGCTAAAAACGCCATTTTAATCGTAGAATTTGCAATGCAAGAGCGTGATAGCGGAAAGAGTATCTTTGACTCAGCGATAAATGCAGCCAAACTTCGCTTTAGACCTATTGTAATGACATCAATTGCATTTACGCTTGGCGTTTTTCCAATGGTTATAAGCACAGGAGCAGGTGCCGCATCTCGTCACTCGTTAGGAACTGGCGTGGTTGGTGGTATGATCGCTTCTACGACGATAGCGATCTTTTTCGTACCAATGTTTTATTATTTGCTTGAAAATTTAAATGAGAAATACTGGAAAAAGGGAGCAAAAAAAGATGAAAAATAAGGCGTTTATACTTATAACAGCGGCGTTTTTAGCTGGTTGCTCATTTCGTCCAGATATGCCAAACGTGGATACAAATTTCACCTCAACATACACTTTCGAGACAAGCGATATAAGAGATCTTTGGTGGAGAGAATTTAACGATGAAAATTTAAATTCTCTAGTAGAGAATGCACTTGAGAAAAATACAAATTTACGTATTGCTTATTTAAATTTAGAGAAAGCAAAAGCAAGCCTTGGCGTAGCTGAGGCGGATTTGCTTCCTAGTATAAATTTAAATATAGGCTACGAAAAAGCAAAAAGTAGCGGGGAAACGTATACTAAACAACCACAAACTCGTTATAGAAAATCAGATATAAATTTAGGATTAAACTATGAGATCGATCTTTGGGGTAGAGTAAGAAATAATGTAGCAGCGGCCGAAGAAAGCCTAAATGCAACCAAATTTGACTACGATAGCGCAAGGCTTAGCCTTAGCTCAAGTGTTGCAAAAAGCTACTTTGCGTTAGTTTCATTAAATATGCAAGAAGCTGTGCTAAGAGAGACTTTAAAAACCTATGAAGATACGCTAGCACTTCGCAAAACACAGCTTGATCTTGGAAGTATAAATGAGATGACCTATTTGCAAAGTAAGGCAGCAGTAGAAAGCGCTAAGACCAATCTTACTTCTATATTAAATGCAAAGTCAAAAGCTATCACCTCACTAGCTATCTTGACTGGTAAAAGTAATAATGAAATTTTAGGTGGAGCTGTTGCTAGCTCGCAAAATTTACCAGCTTCTCCCGAGATAAGTGCTGGCATTAGCTCTGAAATTTTGCTAAGAAGAAGCGACGTGGCAAAGGCACTGGCTGATTTAAAAGCTACAAATGCTCTTGTTGGTGTTGCAAGGGCTGAGTATTTTCCAAGCATTTCACTGACTGGACTTTTTGGCTTTTCAAGTATTGATTTTGAAAATATCTTTGTTGGAAATGCTAATACATGGAGTATAGGAGGCTCTTTAGCACAGAAAATTTTTGATTTTGGTAGGACAAAAAATAATGTAGCAGCGGCTAAAACAAATGAACAAATTGCCGCTATTAATTATGAAGCAGCGGTAAAATCGGCTCTTGGCGAAGTAAGAGATGCGCTTGTTTCAAGGCAAAATGCAAAAATTTCTTTGGAACAAGTGAAAAATTTGCTAAAATCCCAACAAAGAATTTACTCGCTTGCTAAAGAGCAATATGACGCTGGCTACATTGGACATTTAGAGCTTCTTGATGCGCAGAGAAATTTGCTTCAAGTAAAATTACAAGATGTCTCAGCTAAGCTTGATGAGGTCGATAGTGCAGTCGAAGTTTATAGAGCTTTTGGTGGCGGTTTTAAGTTAGAAAAATAATTAAAAAGGAGAGCAATTGGGAACTAAGATATTAAATTTCTTGTTTTCTTGGGGATTTTTCGTTTTTGCTATCGCTCTTGGCGTAGCATTATGGTTTGCGATAAATTACGTGGATACATTTAGGCTTGAGTCAAGCTTTTATGATATCGGCGAGATATTTATGATGGCGACTGTTTTTTGTATTGCCTTTTATGTGATCGCAGCAATATTTGTTATTCCTATTAGAGCGATCAAAAAATCTTAATCTTTCATCTAAGGACAAAATCCTTAGATGAACTTCTTGACTTCATTGTGTAAAATTCTTAGATTTTTGATTATTTATTTTAAAAATTTATTTATGAAATTTACCGCATTTATATTACTAATTCTAACAAGTATATTTTTAATAGCTTGCTCAGCTAATCAAGCAAACAAAAAGATAAGTAACTCTGAACTAGAAAATTTAGCTAAACAATATGGTGGAGTATATATATTTAATCAAAAATTTGTTGATGAGATAGAGAGAAGAGAAGCTGAAAGAAAAGAGCTAAGAAAAAATACAAAAGGTAGAGATTTAGGTGGCGGTCTTTATGCTGTAAATACAAAGTTGGTAGATGAAAAATTCCCTCAAACCCTCTCAAATGGTAAAAAATACTACACTCGCTGGATAGATTATGAAAGAGATACTGGTAAAAAAGCAGAAGTACCAGAAATTTATATAAATAAAATAAAAGAATTTATGGGCGAAAGCAACTATGATAAATTTCCAAATTTCCCTATTTTAGTAATGTTTTATGAAGATAATAATCAAATATTG
>NZ_PIRR01000038.1:0-14719 GCF_003048555.1 Campylobacter concisus
ATTTTAAATATTTTGCTGTTAGATTTACAAAATTTTTAAAATCACAAAGGTCTTTATATGATGAGTTTATTAAAAGTTGCTGGCTTTTTGCCCTACCTTGCGATCGCATTTTTAAATGCAAGCGTCGATCTAGCACACAAAATAACCATACAAAATGTTCTTTTAAAAACATACGATGGCGACATACTTTTTATTCTAACAGCCGTCATAAACGCAATGATCTTGCTACCATTTATCTTTTTATTTTCGCCCTCAAGCTTTATAAACGACAAATTCGCAAAAATAAAGGTCATAAGAATTTGTGCCATTTTTGGCGTTATTATCAGCGTCGCAGTGCTTTTTAGCTATCTTGCGGGCGCTTTTGGCGTAGCCTTTGCTTTAACGCTCATACTAGCCGCTCAAAGTGCGATCTACTCACCAGCAAAATATGGCATCATCAAAGCTTTAGTCGGTCCTGAGCGCCTTGGCACAGCAAATGGCATTATTCAAGCGCTTACCATCGTTGCGATACTTTTTAGCTCATTTTTATTTTCATTTATATTTGAAAATTTATACATCCAAGGCGAAAACTCAGAAGAGATCTTAAAAAGCGTCTATCCTATTGGCATCTTTTTAGTCGTATTTAGCACACTTGAAGCGTATTTTGCTTATAAGTTACCTTGCATCGATGAAAAAGACGAAACAAACGAAAATTTTGATATTAAAAAATATATTCGCCTTAGCTATTTAAGAGAAAATTTAAAAGAAGTAAGGTCAGATAAAAATATCTGGTTAAGTATCGCTGGCCTTAGTATATTTTGGGGAATTTCTCAGATCATCATCGCAGCTTTCCCAGCTCATTACAAAGCCGTTTTTAACGACGACAGCTCGCTAGCGGTGCAAGCAATTCTAGCAGCAAGCGCCATAGGCATCGCATTTGGCTCATACGTGGCTGGCTCTATGTCAAAGCTTCACATCGAGCTTGGTATCGTGCCGATGGGCGCTATTGGTATATTTTTCTCACTTTTATTTTTCGCATTTGGCTCAAGCATCGGCGTAGTGAGCCTTAGCTCATTTGCATTTGGCTTTTTTGGTGGAATTTTTATAGTGCCACTAAATGCGATGATTCAGTACTTTGCCCCGCAAAAGAGTACCGGCAAGATAATGGCGGCAAACAACTTCTTACAAAACGTCTCAATGCTGCTATTTTTAGCCATTGGCATAGGCTTAGTATATTTTGAAATTTCAACCACCGGACTTTTTGTCTTTACAGCGCTTGTTTGCTTAATTGGCAGCTTCTACGCCATTTTGCAGCTTCCACATCTTTTCACAAGGCTACTTTTACTGCCATTTTTAAAGACAAAGTACCGATTTTTCGTTGAAGGGCTTCAAAATTTACCACAAAGTGGAGGCGCATTACTTCTTGGCAATCACATCAGCTGGATCGACTGGCTCGTACTTCAAGCTGCAAGCCCAAGGGGCATAAGATTTGTCATGTATAGAACGATCTATAACAAATGGTATCTAAAGCAAATTTTTAAATTTTTCAAAGTGATCCCGATAGGCGCAGGGGCTAGCAAAGAGTCGATCGAGCTTGTGCGTGAGTGCCTAAAAAATGGCGAAGTGGTCGCACTTTTTCCGGAAGGCCACATCAGCTACAACGGACAGATAAATGAGTTTCAAAAGGGCTTTGAGCTTATCATCAGAGATCTAGAAGAAATTTGCATAGTGCCATTTTACCTTCGTGGCCTTTGGGGATCTAGCTTTTCAAGAGCTAGTAAATTTTACAAAGACCTCACTTCTAAAAACGGCAGACGCGACATCATCGTCGCCTTTGGCAAGCCAATAACCGCATTTATAAACGCTGCAAAGATGAAGCAAAAGGTGCTTGAGCTTAGTTTTTCATCGTGGGAGAGCTTTATCTCAAGGCAAAAACCACTAACAAGCGAATGGCTAAACAACGCAAAAGAGGATAAATTTAAAGAGTGCGTGAGCGACAGCACTGGGTTAAATTTAAGCAACTTGAAATTTATAACAGCCGTTTTAGTATTTATCAAAATTTTCAAACGAGAACTAAAAGATGAGAAAAATATAGGTATATTACTTCCTAGCTCAAGCATCGCAGCGATAATAAATATGGCACTTCTTGCGATGGGTAAAGTAAGTGTAAATTTAAACTACACGCTTAATGTTACCTCGCTAAATCACGCTCTAAGAAAGGCAGATATAAACACAGTCATCACCTCTAGCAAATTTCTTGAAAAACTAGCGCTTAAAGGCTTTGATCTAAAAGATGCGATGAGTGGCAAGGCTAAATTTGCAGAAGATCTCTCAGCCAGCGTCTCAAAAAAAGAGAAATTTTTAGCGCTTTTAACTGCCTTTTTTGCCCCGGTTTGGCTCATCAAGCTTTGCTATTTTAAGCGTGTAAGCTTAGAAGATACAGCTACTATCTTATTTAGTAGCGGCAGCGAAGGCGAGCCAAAGGGTATCGAGCTAAGCCATAAAAATTTACTTGCAAACATTAAGCAAATAAGCGAACTTCTAAATTTCAAAAAAGATGACGTGATCTTAAACTCACTCCCTGTTTTTCACTCATTTGGACTAACGGTCACCACGCTCATGCCGCTTTGCGAGGGCATAAAAATGGTAAGCGTGCCTGACCCGACAGACGGAGCGACTATTGGCAAAATGGCCGCAAGACACAGCGCTAGCATCATCTTTGGCACCTCAACGTTCTTTAGGCTCTACACAAGAAATAAAAAGCTTCATCCGCTAATGTTTCAAAGTACCAGAATGGTCGTAGCTGGGGCTGAAAAGCTAAAACCTGAGATAAAAGATGAGTTTAGGCTCAAATTTGGCATAGAAATTTATGAAGGTTATGGCGCGACCGAAACGGCGCCAGTAGCTGCTGTAAATATGCCAAATATCCTAGAAAAAGAGAGCCTAAAAGAGCTTACATTTAATAGACCTGGCAGCGTTGGCATGCCTCTACCTGGCACTATCATAAAAATAATCGACCCAGAGACGCTCGAAGAGCTAGAAACTGGCACAGACGGGCTCATCGTCATCGGCGGATCGCAGGTGATGAAGGGCTATCTAAACGACGACGCTAAAACAAGCGAGGTCATCACGCATATAGACGGCGTAAGATACTATAAAACTGGCGACAAAGGTCACATCGATGAAAACGGCTTTGTGTTTATCGTCGATAGATACTCAAGGTTTGCCAAAATAGGCGGCGAGATGATAAGCCTTGGAAGCGTCGAAGAAGAGCTTGCAAAGGTACTTGGGAGCGACGTTGTCTTTAGCAGTGCAAACGTACCAGATAGCAAAAAAGGTGAAGCGATCGCACTTTTAGTAAAAAGTGGCACAGAGCCTGAAAATATCGAGCAAATTTTAAAAGAGAGCAGCCTAGCTCCTATAATGATGCCAAGCTATATATTTATCGTTGATGATATACCAACGCTTGCAAGCGGTAAGGTTGATTTTAAGGGGGTAAAAGCTCTAGCGGTCTCACTTTTAGAGGGGTGAGGCGCCGCCCTTTTATTTTTGTGATAAAATAGCGCCAAAATATTACCTAGGTCGCAGTTGTGACTGACATTTGCATAAATCTTAAAAATTTTTTGCAAAGAGTTTTGTATAAAAATTTCTATTGCTTTTTAAATTTGGTGCAATTCGTGCAATTGTTTGTTAAATTCTACCTTTATAAAATTTTACTAGCAAGCATAAAAGATGACGCCATACAAATAGCGAATAAATGGGCTATAAAGTAAAAAAGTAACAAAGATCTACTAATTAAGATAAATTTTGCCCTAAATGAGCTTAGCAAAGAAGGAGCTTTAAGCGAAATTTCGCTTAAATACTTCGGCAAAGATATTTCTAAATAAGGAGAATCAATGAATTTTAAGCCCATTTTTGGCTTGATCGCAGGTGCTTTTTTAGCTTTAAATTTAAATGCTTCAACTATCAAAAAAGGCGAACTTATCGTCGCAACTGAAGGCACTTACTCACCTTACTCATTTTATGATGAAAAGGGTGAGCTAGTAGGATATGACGTAGATATCGCAAGAGCGGTAGCACAAAAACTAAATTTAAAAGTTGAGTTTCTAACAGCCCCTTGGGATGCGATGCTAGCTGCATTTGATGCTGGTAAAGCTGATGTTGTGTTTAACCAAGTAAGTATAAACGAGGATAGAAAGAAAAAGTATGGTATGAGCGTGCCTTACACTATGCCATATCCGGTAATTGTCGTGCATAAAGATAACAACGACATCAAAAGTTTTGCTGATCTAAAAGGCAAAAAGAGTGTACACTCTGCTACTAGCAACTGGGCAGCGATAGCCGAGAAAAACGGCGCAACAGTGGTCGTAGCTGATGGCTTTAGCAAAGGCGTGGAGCTTATCATCTCAAAAAGAGCTGATGATACGATAAACGATAACGTTACATTTTTTGACTACATCAAACAACGCCCAAATGCGCCACTAAAAATCGCATACACAAGCAACGAGCCGATGCCAACAGCTGCAATCGTTAAAAAAGGCAACACCGAGCTACTAGAAGCGATAAACAAAGCGCTTGATGAACTAAAAGCCGAGGGCAAGATAAGTGAAATTTCGATGAAATATTTTGGAAAAGATATTTCAAAATAAAGGATTAAAATGAAATTTACAAATTTATTAAAAGTAGTAGCTGTGCTTGCAATGGCTCTAAATTTACAAGCAAAAACTATAAAAGATGGCGTGCTAACAGTAGCAACTGAAGGTACTTACGCTCCTTTTACATTTTATAATGATAAAAATGAGCTAGTAGGATACGATGTAGATATCGCAAGAGCGGTAGCGCAAAAACTAAATTTAAAAGTTGAGTTTCTAACAGCTCCTTGGGATGCGATGCTAGCTGCATTTGACGCTAGTAAGGCCGATGTTGTATTTAATCAAGTAAGCATAACTGATGAGAGAAAGAAAAAATATGCTTTTTCAGTGCCTTATACTGTAACATTTGGTGCCATCATCACTAGAAAAGATAATAACGACATAAAAAGCTTTGCCGACCTAAAAGGCAAAAGAAATGCCGACTCAGCTACGAGCAACTGGGCAAAAGTAGCCGTAAAATACGGCGCTGAACACGTCATAACAGATAGTTTTGCTAAAAGTATGGAGCTTCTTATATCAAGACGCGTAGATGCTGTTGTAAGAGACAACATCGTATTTTACGACTTCATAAAAGAGCGTCCAAACGCACCTGTAAAGATAGCCGCCTCACTTGATGAGAAAGACTACACAGCAGCAGCTGTTAAAAAAGACAACGCCGAACTTGCAGAGCAAATTTCAAATGCTCTAAATGAACTTTCAAAAGAAGGCAAACTAGAAGCTATCTCAAAAAGCTACTTTGGCAAAGACGTCTCAAAATAAATTTATAAACCAACAAGGCAAAAATGGAAAATTTAGATAGAGTGATCGAGCTTGTTTCAAGCTCGACGCTACCGATGATCATTGCACTTTTAAAGGTGACGATCCCACTTACTTTGCTCTCGTTTTCGCTAGGGCTTGTCATCGCCATTATCACAGCAGTAGCGAGGCTTTCAAATATAAAAATTTTAAAATTTATATTTGCCACCTACGTTTGGATATTTCGCGGCACGCCACTTCTTGTGCAGCTTTTTATTGTATTTTACGGACTTCCTAGCATCGGTGTCACGCTTGATACTTGGAGTGCGGCGACTATCGCATTTAGCCTAAATGTTGGCGCTTATGCCTCTGAGTCTGTAAGGGCTGCCATACTTTCTGTGCCAAAAGGTCAGTGGGAGGCTGCCACATCGCTTGGCATGACACACTATCAAATTTTAAAGCGTATCATCGCACCTCAATCAGTGAGGATCTCGTTGCCACCGCTTTCAAACACATTTATAGGCCTTGTTAAAGACACTTCACTAGCGGCTTCTATAACGATGGTTGATATGTTTATGGTCGCTCAAAGGATCGCAGCAAGAACCTTTGAGCCACTCATCCTCTACATCCTAGCAGCACTTATCTATCTAGTGGTTTGCACACTCTTAACCTATCTTCAATCAAGGCTTGAAAAAGCTGTCTCAAGGTATGTCTAATGGCTATAAATTTTAAAAATATAAGCAAATCTTACGGCGATCATTTAGTGCTAGATAACATAAATACAAGCTTCAAAGAAGGACAAACGACCGTAATCGTTGGCTCATCTGGTTGTGGCAAATCAACGCTTCTTAGATGCATAAATTTACTTGAGATCCCACAAAGTGGTGTTTTAGAGATAGATGACAAGAGCGTAAATTTTAAAGAGAAGCTTAGCTCAAAAGAGCTTTTAGAAATTCGCAAAAAAACAGGCATGGTCTTTCAAAACTTCAACCTCTTTCCACACCTAACAGCGCTTCAAAATGTCACCGAAGCTCCGATCTATGTTCAAAAAAAGGATAAAAACGAAGCAATAAAAGAGGCAAAAGAGCTTTTAGCTAAAGTAGGACTTAGCCACAAAGAAGATACCTATCCAAACAGGCTCTCAGGCGGACAAGCACAGCGTGTAGCCATCGCTAGAGCCCTAGCTGTAAATCCATACTTTTTGCTACTTGACGAGCCTACAAGTGCTCTTGATCCAGAGCTTGAGGCTGAAGTTTTAAAGGTCATCTTATCTCTTGCAAAAGAGAAAAAGTCTATGATCATTGTCACTCATAATATGAATTTTGCTAGAAAGATAGCTGATAGAATTTTATTTTTAGATAAAGGCGTGATCGCATTTGATGGCTTGGTAGATGAGTTTTTCAATAGCCAAAACGAAAGAATAAAAAGCTTCATCTCAGCTATGGATATATGAAAATTTTAGCTAGAAAATCTAGCTAAAATTACATTAAGCAAAGTGAGGCTTTATCTGCTCTATCCAAGCTGAAATTCTACCCTCAGTTTTGTCACTTTGGTTATCAGCATCAAGTGCTAGGCCTACAAATTTTCCATTTCTTACAGCATCAGAGCCATCAAATGTATATCCATCAGTGCTAACCTCACCAACTACTTTTGCGCCAGCTTTTACGACCTCATCGTAAAGCTTTGCCATGCCGTTACAGTACTCATCAGAGTAGCTCTCGCTATCACCCATACCAAAAACAGCGACTGTTTTTCCGCTTAGATTTAATGCTTTAAAGTCAAACGCATCCCAGTCATCTTGAAGATCGCCACTACCCCAGGTTGATGTACCAAGGATGAGCTTATCGAAGCTATTTAGTTTCGCTGCGTCTACATCAGCAACGTTTAAAAGCTCATTTTCAAGGCCTAGACCCTCACTTATAAGTTTTGCTGCATCTTCGGTATTTCCCATGCTGCTTCCATAAACTATACCTATCATCTTTATCCTTTTTAAAAAATTTTACTAATAATCGTATAAGGCACAAGCTTGATCAAACCTCTCGCACAACAGTGCCTAACCTCAACGTGTCGCCTAAATTCCTCATTTCTAGGAAAAACGATATAAACCATCTCGCACTCGTGACCAAGCACACCTACGGCTCTATCTATATCGTCGTTTAAATTTCTCATATCATCAAAGCTCACTTTTTTAAAGCTTGGCATGACACTGAGTAAATTTTTACCATCTTTTTTGACCGAAATGACACCGCCATTTAGCACGACCTCTTTGTCTTGATGGCGGAGGCGTATTTTATCATAAACAAATTGACAAAACATCTGTGCCGCATCGATACAAAACTCAAATTTCCCACTTGCATAAAGCATTTTTATCATCTTTGCAGCCGCCATTTTTGGCTCTTTTGCTATAAATTTGATCTTTGAAAAGTCGCCTTTTAAATAAGCATTTATGATGATATTTGATGAAAAACAAAAGCGATCTGCTGGCTTAAAATTTAGACATTTTTCGCGAAGTAGGAAATTTACCCTAGCCTCAAAAATTTCTTTAAAATTTAGAAATTTAGCGTAAGAAAGCGGAATTTTTAGCTCACTTTCTACGCCAGAATTATAAAGTGCAATAAAAATTTTTGCACGTGAAAGCCTATCAAGCTTTGCAAAAATATTTGGAGTTATTTCGCCAATATCTGATAAAAGCCCGAATCTCATTGATTATTCTTTGCATCCAAATTCCTTATCTAGCCCAAAGACCTTGCAGTACTCGCAAAATACGCAACTAACGCTTCTTTTTGCACAAACAATTGGAATATTTCTCTTTTTTGCTTGAGTTTTAATAGTCTTCATCGTGTTGTGGTTTAAAAAACTAGTTAGCATCACCACACACTCGGTATCTTGAGGGATTGGCTTGCGATTTACGCGATTTTCATTTCTAGCATCCCAGTGTTCTATCTTCTCAGCTCCCAAATCATGTAAAACTGCCTTGATAGGCGTTATTTCATCTGCACCGATAACTAAAACTGACATAATAAGCTCCTAAAATTTATTTATTTTCTGATAATGATTATAAGGAAGCTTAACTAAAATTTTTCTTAGTTATGATATTTATTATCACTTATATGTAGAAATTTGTAACGTTTTACTTAGATATTTAAACATCTAAATTCTCTTAACCTTAGATACCGCAAACAAAAATATGATAAGTCCGCTTGCGGCAAAAAAACTACCAACATTGCCGATATTTTGCTCGCCTAAATGAACTATCGTTTGATGCCCTATTAGCGCCCCTGCTCCGATGCCTATGTTATAAATAGCCGAAAATATCGCCATTGCGGCATCAGTAGCGTTTGAGGCTAAATTTAGCACTTTTATTTGAAAACTCATATTTACACCAGCTATGCCAAGCCCCCAAATAAAGGCCAAGACTAGCATTAAAACTTCATTTTTAGCAATAAAATTTAACAAAAGCAAGCAACATAAAATAAGCATGATAGAAATTGCAGAAAATGCATTTGGAATAAGCTTATAAAATTTAGAGAAAAGCAGGCTTGCAACTACACCAGCAACGCCAAATATAAGCAAGAATATTGTGATAAATTTCCCATCAAAGCCACTGATGTCTTTTGCAAATGGCTCAATGTAACTATAGGTGCTAAAATGCGCGCTTATGATAATTGCAGTTAGTAAAAATACGACTATCAAAAGGCCATTTCTTGCAAGCTCTGGCAAGCTTTTAAGTGAGCCTGAGTTTTTACTTGGCAGAAGTGGCAAAATTTTATATAGCCAAGCTCCAACACCAACAGCAAAAATTCCGATCAGCCCAAAGGTCACACGCCAACCAAGTGCATCACCTAAAATTCTTCCAAGTGGTAGACCAAGTATCATCGCCAGTGATGTACCAAGAGCTAGCAATCCAAGAGCTTGCGAGCTTTTATTTATCGGAGCTAGTCTAACAGCAAGTGAAGCAGTGATAGCCCAAAAAATGGCATGCGCTATAGCTATCATCAGTCGAGCAATGATTAAAATTTTAAAATTCCAAGCAAAAGCACAAAGCGTATGAGCTACAACAAATACGATAAAAACCTTTAAAAGAAGAGATCTTCGCTCTAAATTTGCAGTTAAAAGCATAAGCGGCAAAGAGAGTATCGTGACACTCCACGCATAAATCGTAATAATAAGACCAGTATCGGCCGTGCTCATGTCAAAATCTTTTGCAATATCACTTAAAAGTGGTACTGGAACAAACTCAGTAGTGTTAAATATAAAAGCACAAAAAGCAAGAGCTATAACCCTTAAATAGGCTACCCTATGAACACTTATCAAATTTTATCCTTATTTTTTCATTACGGTAATGGAATTTTGCTTAAAGTTAGTAATTTAAAAGGCAAAATTCTCTGAATTTATTAATGACATAGATTAATAGTAGATTTTGGAAACTATCTCTATAATAAAAGATTTTTAAAAATCGTAAGAAAATTTAAGGCGGAAAAATGGCTAAAATAATGAAAACTATGGACGGAAACGAGGCCGCGGCGCACGCGGCTTACGCATTTACGGAGGTTGCGGGCATCTACCCGATAACCCCTAGCTCGCCGATGGCAGACTACACCGATATGTGGGCAGCCCAGGGCAAGAAAAATTTATTCGGCATGCCCGTTAAGGTAGTCGAAATGCAAAGCGAAGGCGGAGCTGCGGGCACCGTGCACGGCTCGCTGCAAGTAGGCGCGCTAACTACCACATACACGGCTTCGCAAGGACTTTTGCTAAAAATCCCGAACATGTACAAAATCGCAGGCCAGCTGCTACCCGGCGTCATCCACGTGAGCGCGCGCTCTATCGCGGCTCAGGCGCTTTCTATCTTCGGCGATCATCAGGACATCTACGCCTGTCGCCAAACGGGCTTTGCTATGCTAGCAAGCGGCTCGGTGCAAGAAGTCATGGATATCGCGGGCGTCGCGCATCTAGCGGCGATCAAGGGTCGCGTACCGTTTTTGCACTTTTTCGACGGATTTCGCACGAGCCACGAGATACAAAAGGTCGAGGTGCTTGACTACGCGCACTTTGATAGGCTTCTTGACCGCGAGGCGCTACAAAAATTTAGAGACGAGGCGCTAAGCCCTGAAAGCCCAAAAACTCGCGGTACGGCGCAAAACGACGACATCTACTTCCAGACGCGCGAGCTAGCTAACCGCTACTATGACGCCGTGCCTGATATCGTGGCCGAGTATCTAAAAGAAATTTCAAATATCACGGGACGAGATTATAAACCGTTTAATTATTACGGCGATCCGCGCGCTACGCGCGTCGTAGTCGCGATGGGCTCTGTCACGCAAACTCTCGAAGAGGTCGTTGATCACCTACGCGCGAAGGGCGAAAAAGTAGGCGTGCTAAAAGTGCATCTATACCGTCCGTTTAGCCTAAAATACCTCTTTGACGTGATGCCTGAGACGGTAGAAAAGATCGCCGTGCTAGACCGCACGAAAGAGCCCGGAAGCCTCGGCGAGCCGCTATATCTGGATGTCAAGGCTGCGTTTTACGGACGTAAAAATCAGCCCGTGATCGTGGGCGGCCGCTACGGTCTAAGCTCAAAAGACGTTGATCCTGCGCAAATGTTAGCCGTCTTTGAAAATTTAAATTTAGAGGGGCCCAAAAACGGCTTTACCGTCGGTATCGAAGACGACGTGACCTTCACCTCGCTAAAAGTCGGCGAGAAAATTTCGCTAAGCGACGCAAGCGTGAAAGAGTGCCTATTTTATGGCCTTGGCGCGGACGGTACCGTGGGAGCGAATAAAAACTCCATCAAAATCATCGGCGATAAAACCGAGCTTTACGCGCAGGCGTATTTTGCCTACGACAGCAAAAAATCCGGCGGCTACACGCGCTCACACCTACGTTTTGGTAAAAACCCGATCCGCTCGACCTATCTCGTCTCAAATCCGCACTTCGTAGCCTGCTCGGTCGCGGCGTATCTTGAAATTTACGATGTTATAGACGGTATCCGCGAGGGCGGGACGTTCCTGCTAAACTCGATCTGGGACGCCGAGCAGACGGTCGCTAAACTGCCGAATAAAGTAAAGAAAATTTTGGCCGCTAAAAAGGTAAATTTCTACATCATCAACGCCACTAAGCTAGCTCGCGAGATCGGGCTAAAAAACCGCACGAACACCATCATGCAGTCGGCGTTTTTCAAGCTAGCCGACATCATCCCGTTTGCCGACGCGCAAAAATATATGAAAGAGTACGCGCACAAAGCCTACGCCAAAAAGGGCGAAGCGATCGTGGAGATGAACTACAAGGCTATCGATATGGGCGCGGACGGGCTAGTTAAGGTCGCGGTCGATCCGTCTTGGGCAAATTTGACGGATGACGCGAGCGCGGAGGAAAAATACGTCGGCGACGAATTTATAGAAAAAATCGTCAAGCCTATCAACGCCGCCAGGGGCGATAGCTTGCCTGTTTCAGCGTTTGTGGGCTTTGAAGACGGACACTTTAAATCAGGCACGACGCAATACGAAAAACGCGGCATCGGCGTAATGGTGCCAAAGTGGATCGAGGGCAACTGCATCCAATGCAACCAGTGCGCCTTCGTCTGCCCGCACGCGGTGATCCGCCCGTTCCTCATCGATGAAAACGAGCTCGCCGCCGCGCCGCAAACGGTGCAAGATCGCGTCCTAGACGCCAAAGGCAAAGAGGTAAAAGGGCTAAAATACAAAATCCAAGTTAGCCCGCTTGACTGTACGGGCTGCGAGCTGTGCGCTCAAATTTGCCCAAGCAAGGAAAAATCGCTCGTCATGGTGCCGCTAGCCGAAGAGATGGAGCGACACGAGCAGGAAAACGCCGATTATTTATTTAAAAAAGTAACCTACAAAGACGATCTGATGAGCAAAGATAGCGTCAAGGGCGTTGGTTTTGCGCAGCCGCTATTTGAGTTTCACGGCGCATGCCCGGGATGCGGCGAGACGCCTTATATCGGGCTTGTGACGAGACTATTTGGCGACCGTATGATCGTGGCAAACGCCACCGGATGTAGCTCGATCTACGGCGGCAGCGCGCCTTCGACGCCTTATACGACGAACAAAGACGGCAAGGGCGTAGCGTGGGCGAATTCGCTGTTTGAGGATAACGCGGAGTTTGGCATGGGTATGAACGTCGCGGTAGAGACGCTGCGCCACCGCATCGAAGACGTAATGCTACGCACCAAAGACGCCGCGCCAAATGCCATAGCCGCGCTATACTCCGACTGGATCGCGCATAAAAACGACGGCGAGAAAACGACGCAAATCGCTAAAATTTTAACGCCGATTTTGGAGCAAAATTTAAGCATCCCGGGCGTAAAAGAAATTTTAGAGCTAAAAAGATATCTCATCAAAAAATCCCAGTGGATCATCGGCGGCGACGGCTGGGCCTACGACATCGGCTTTGGCGGACTTGACCACGTGCTAGCTAGCGGCGAGAACGTAAACGTGCTCGTGCTTGACACCGAGGTCTACTCAAACACCGGCGGTCAAAGCTCAAAATCAAGCCGCGCTGGCTCCATAGCGCAGTTTACCGCTAGCGGCAAGCCGATGCAGAAAAAAGACCTGGGCTACATCGCGATGACCTACGGAAATATCTTCGTAGCGCAGATCAACTCAAACGCGAGCCAGGCAAACACGATAAAAGCCATCGCCGCAGCCGAGGCCTACGACGGACCTAGCCTCGTGATCGCGTATTCGCCGTGTATCGCGCACGGTATAAAAGGCGGCATGGCCTACTCCGGCGATCAGGGCGAGCTAGCGACGAAATGCGGCTACTGGCCGACCTACGTCTACGACCCGCGCCTAATCAAAGAGGGCAAAAATCCGCTCAAAATGACCTCAAAAGAGCCTGATTGGTCGCTTTACGAGGAGTTTTTGCTAAACGAGGTTCGCTACAACTCGCTTAAGAAAACTAACCCGCAGCACGCGGACGAGCTACTGGCTAAAAACAAGGCCGACGCGCAAAGACGCTACCGCCAGCTAAAACGCCTAAGCCTAGCCGACTTTAGCGATGAGGTCGAAATAAACAAAGAGTATTAATTTATAAAATAAAATCTAGATTTTAGTCATCTAATGATGGCTAAATACTAATCCTGCTATTTTGAATAATTGTTTTTGTAAGGAATTAATGATGAATATCGATGATATACACACAGATGATATAAAAAGTTATTACGAATGCTTGGATGCAATATCAGATAGTGACCTATTTGAGGGTCTATTGGGTCATGGTCTTTTTGCTGATAAAATACCAAATTTCTTATCATCTAAGAAATTTTATGATTTTTGTAAGAATAATAATCCAAGTTTTACACAAAAGAGTTTTTCTTACATAAAATATGAAAATATGAGAAATATTAATGTGCCAAGACTTTTGGCTATACCGAGCCCATTTGCATACTATAAGCAGTGTAAAATTTTAAAAGATAGCTGGAAAAATACAAAAGAATATTTTAAAAACGAGACAATAAATAATATATACAAAATTAGTAGAATTCATATAAGAAAACGTTTTAATACTAAATCAATTTTTGAGATGAATTATAAAAAATACAAAAAAGATGGAAATCCGGAGCAGGAAATTATTATAGGTAAAAAGTATCTGGTAAAGGCGGATATATCTAATTGTTTTCCTAGTATCTATACACATTCTATTTCTTGGGCCCTAGTGGGGAAACAGATAGCCAAACAGAATCAACACAATAAATCAGAATGGTATAATAAAATAGATGAAGGAACTAGATGGCTTAACAATAATGAAACACATGGTTTACTGATAGGGCCACATACTTCAAATTTAATTTCAGAGATTATTTTAGTTGCCATTGACAACAAAATATCTAAAAAATACGAGTATATTAGAAACATAGATGACTATTCTTGCTATGTAGAAACAAAAGAAAATGCAGAACAGTTTTTGATAGATTTATCGCAAGAATTGAAGCAATTTGGTTTATATCTTAATCATAAAAAAAGTGAAATTTTAGAATTGCCCATCCCTGTCAATAGTGAATGGACTAGAAAACTAAAATTATTTAAACTAGAAACTTATGATGATAAAAGCGGTAGTAGCAAAAGAATAAATTACAAAACAGTCGCCTTATTAATGGATACCGCAATAGAACTAATGAAACAAAATAAGGACAATGCTGCTATTTTAAACTATACGATTAAAATTTTACTAAAATATAAAATGTCTACAAATGCTAAACAGTATTTTGTAAATATTGTTCATCATTTAGTTCTAATTTATCAATATCTTATTCTTTTATTAGAAAATATCTTTGATTGCAATCTTTCAGATAATGCGAAGATCAAACAAATTACCGATGATATATTTGAGGC
>NZ_PIRR01000039.1:0-13831 GCF_003048555.1 Campylobacter concisus
GTGCTATTTTGGTTTATAAAAATGAAATAAATAATATTTTCATTCCAGAGCTTGTAAATGTGAATTTAAAAGCTCAAAGAATAAGCCTTGATAAGATAAAAGAGATCGTCGCTAAAGAGCTGAATGATTATGAAATGGTCGGCATCAATATCGATGCAAATCCTAAAAAATGCGACAAAATTTGGTTAATAGAGCATAATGACAGCCAAAAAGAGTGGAAATTTATCTATTTTGACGCTTTTAGCGGTAAGATAAAGAGCGAGCCACTCGCACATGATGAGGGATTTCTTGGAGTTTTAACCGAGCTTTATGAGTCACTATTTCTAGAAAAGAGCGGTCACGTTATCCTTGCTTTAACCGCCATTTTTACATTTTTTATCTGCATAAGCGGTTTTGTGATTTATAGAAAATTTTGGCTGACACTACTTAGGCTTCGTGTAAATAGGCTAAATATTTTTATGAGCGACATTCATAAAATAATAGGAATTTTTTCTACGCCTATTTTACTGCTCATTTGCATAAGTGGTTTTTGGTGGGAATTTCAGATGGCACGCATGCCAGAGTTTAAAAATGACTTCGTGATAGACGCAAAAATTTACAACAAAAGCTTGTCTCTTGATGAGCTAGTGGCGCGTAGCAAAAAGGACATAAAAGGCTTTGAGCCACACTTCATCTCACTGCCTTTTATGCAAGGAGCAAATATACGCCTTTTTGGCTATGTAAAAGATCAAAATTTCTTGCATAACGAATATTCAAGCATATTAACTTACGATAAAAATAGCGGCGAATTAGTAAGCATTTTGGACATAAAAAATGCAAATCTAAGCGAAGAAATTCTCTCAGCATTTAGAAAATCGCACTTTGGCAACTACAACCAAATCACAAAATTTATCTGGTTTCTGGTTGGTATTTCACCGCTTATTTTAAGTATCTCAGGGCTTTATTTGTGGATAAAAAGAAATTTTAAAAGGAGAAAAAATGAAAAAATTTTTAATTAGTTTGGTTGCATTAAATTTGATGCAACCTCAAATTTTTGCTAGCCAAAGCGATAAAATTTTAGAAGCAATTGATGTCGTAGAAAGCGAGCGAAGAGATGATGCAAATTACTTTGCAAAGGAGCTTGTAAAGAGCACAACAAGGCTAAATTTAACCTCTCGTCAAACGCCCCAGTCGCTAACTGTGCTAACAGAAGCTAGGCTAAAAGATCAAGGTATCAAGGACTATCAGGTGCTTCTTAGAAATGTCCCAGGCGTTACGCTAAACAAATGGGACGAGCGCGTATATCCGACGGCTCGTGGCTTTAAGATAGATTATTACTTGCTTGATTCGATGCCTAGCTTTGGTGGTTTTAGCCTTGGCGCAAATGATATGAGCTTGCTGCCTTATGAAAGAGTCGAGGTGGTAAAAGGAGCAAACGGCCTACTTGCAGGCGCCGGCAACCCAGCTGCAAGTTTAAATTTCATAAGAAAAAGAGCAGATGCAAAGGAACTTAAAGGAAATTTTGGTGTAAGTGCTGGCTCATACGATAGATACGGCGTAAATGGTGATGTGCAAACGCCTGTAAATGAGAGCGGGAGCGTTAGAGCAAGGCTATCTTTTATGCATGAGAAGTCGCACTCTTATATGGATTATTATAACCGCAAAAATAGCGCGATTTACGGCGTAGTCGATAGCGACATAGGTGACAATTCATGGCTTAGTCTTGGTGCATTTTATCAAGAGCTAAGACGCCATGGGGTTAGATGGGGTGGCATGCCAGCATTTTACTCAGATGGCTCTAGGACAAATTTTAGTAAAAATGAAATTTTCTCTCAGCCTTGGACTAGGTGGGATATAAAAACGCTTGATTTTTACGCTGATTTTAAGCACTACTTTGAAAATGAAGCGAGCTTAAATTTAAGCTACTCATTTAGGCGGGCGAACACCGACTCAAATCTACTCTACTACGGCGGAGCGGTAAATTTAGACGGCACTGGCAATATGAGTGGTCTTAGCGCCTATGCAAACAAAAGAGAGGAGAACATCCACAACGTCGATGCATAGGCAAATATCCCTTACGAGCTAGCAAATTTATCTCATGAGTTTGTCTTTGGTGCGATGTATAACAACTATAAAAAAAGTAGCGATAAGGTAAGTAGCTACTGGCTGCAAAGGACTACGCCAGCTGGCCTTGCTTATACAGCTAGGAGTAGGATCGATTTTAAAAACTTACATCTTGATGATCCAAAACTCCCTTATGAAGATCAAAACAATAAAGACAAAACGATACAAAAGGCATTTTACGCAGCAAATAAACTGTCAATCACTGATGAGCTTAAATTTTTGCTAGGTGCTAGGGTGAGCTACTACAAATACGAGATCGAGGGCGGCAAAGATAATAGAAATTTCACAAATGAGATCACGCCATACCTTGGCATCACTTATGACATCGGAGCAAATCACACTTTATATGCCAGTTACACGAGTATATTTAAACCTCAAAGTGTAAAGGACGCAAATGACAAGTATCTTGATCCGATCCAAGGCAAGGACTATGAAGTGGGCATTAAAGGCGAGTATTTTGATGGGGCACTTCAAGCAAGTCTTGGTGTTTTTAAGATCGTGCAAGACAAGCTTGGCATAGATACTGGCAAGATAAATCCAGCGACAAATGCCAAAATATATGAAGCTGGCAAAGGCGTGACAAGCAAGGGCGTCGAGCTAGATCTAAACGGCGAGATCACTAAAAACTTAAGCCTAAGCTTTGGTGCAACGCACTTTAACGCAAAAGATGCTAATGGCGAGAAATACGCCACTAACTCATCAAGAAGCACGGCAAATTTATTTGCAAAGTATGAGATCAGAGACTTTAGAGTAGGGGCTGGAGCTATGTATAAGAGTAAAATTTATACTGGCAAAGGCGCAGATGAAATCACACAAAAAGGCTATACTTTAGCTAATTTAATGCTTGGTTATAAATTTGCTAAAAACTTTGATGTACAGCTAAATATCGATAATCTCTTTAATAAAAAATACTACGAAGGTATCGGCAAAAACATGATGGTTTATGGCGATCCACGCACATTTAACCTAAGCTTTAACTACAATTTTTAATCTAATTAAATCACCAGCTAAATAAGCTGGTGATAAATTTCAACTCCTAAAGTGTATAATTAGAAAAATATATTTTAGGATGAGTGTCATGTTTAAAGTAGAGGTTATTTATAAATTCTGTCTTGTTTTAGTTCTTATTTTGGGGCTTTGTATGCTCGCATTTTCTGGTGTAAATTTTGCACTTGGTGAATATAATGAGTACTTACTAAATGCCCATAAAATTGCAGGTTTTTTAATATTGCTTGCCGCAACACTTCACGTTATAAATCGTAGAAAAAAGCTAGTAAAGCTAATGAATGAAACGATGGATGTGCTAACACGCAGTAAAAATCCAAGTATTTGCAATATGGACCGAATTATCGCCTCACTCGAGCCATATAGCATAACTGAGATTTCGCAAATGTTGGGCTTTGACGAGGCTATTTTTTGCGAAACTTTACGTAAAAACGGCGTCAAATTTAGCGGCGCGGATCAAACCCTGCGCCAAATGGCTTCCTTAAACGACGAAAAGATATTTTTCGTGCTAGTTCTTATAATCGAGGCGAAATTTGGTAAGAGGTTTTGTGGCGAGCTAAAGTATAAACGTGGCGGAAAACTTAAAGATAAAAAAATGGTCGCGTAGAGCTAGCTTAGCCTTTGTCAGCTTGTGCCATGCAGATGAAGCTATCTTTACTCCAGCGTCTAAATGCGCAGTCGTAGCAGCTCCGCTCACCTCCACAAGCTATCTCCTCTTCGTCGCTATCTAGCTTAAATTTAGTGCAGTTTTTGGCTATTTGATGAGCTTTTTCGTAGTTAAATTTGCCGTATTTAAACTCATTTTTCTCATTGAAATTTTGCATCATCAAAATTCCCGAAGCTCTTTTATGTTTAAATTTCTAAACTTGTCATTTTTGTCTTTCCACACAAGTAAAGTTGCCTTGTGATCCCAAAATATAGGCTTTAAAGCCCCATCTAAATTTATCATCTCATTTTTTGCCAACTCTTTAAAATTCTCATCCAAAACCGCCTCGATAAATGGAAGCTCTGTAAGCTTAGTAACGCTCAAATTTGACTCTTTTAGTTCAAATTTACCTCTGATTTTTCCGTCACCTCCGCTAAGCCTAAGCCCTATGCCCGCGAGTGCGCAGGAGCTCATACAAAAGACGCGCTGGGGGCTTGGTGGCGAGCTAAGCGAAACGGAGGAAGCGCGGCTGGCGGAGTATTTTAACAGCGGCAGATACAAACCGAAACAAGAATTTATACGCTGGGCGTTCGTAACTGTCGATAAGACAAATAGAATTTTATAGTTAAAATTTCTTCTAGAATGGAGCAAATTTGATGCTAGTTATATGCCTAACTATGACAAAAGTAAAAGATAATTGGCAAGATTTTAGTAAGTTTTAAAAAAGTAGTCTTTTGCTTAGTGCCAATGTTTTAAGCAATAAAAATAAAGGTCAGTAGACTTTAAGTTATAGATAGTTTTATGGCGGGTAGAGAGAGATTCGAACTCTCGGTGAGTTGCCCCACACACGCGTTCCAGGCGTGCTCCTTAAACCGCTCGGACATCTACCCAAGATGAAGGTGATTATATCTTTATTTGCTTAATGCTTGGCTTTTAGAGCTTTAGCCTCAAGATAACGACATCTTTATACTCGCCGTCCATCAGGCAAACGCCAGGCAGTTCACCCCATTTTTCAAAGCCAAATTTCAAAAACAGCCCAAGACTTGCTTTGTTTTTGCTAAAGATTAGTGCGATGATGTTTTTTAAATTTAGCTCTCTAGCTTCATTTAGGCTGTGGGCTAAAAGCTGTTTGCCGATGCCCCATTTAAGAGCCTTTTTAGCGACATAGATGCTTATCTCTACGCTTATATCTTAAGCGACTTTTGGATTAAAGTCACTTAGTGAGCAGTAGCCTAAAATTTCATCATTTTCTTTGTAGATAAAGATAGGGCGCGAGCTGCCGTGGGCGTTAAACCAAGGCTCTCGCTCCTTTGTGCTAACTGGCTGCATATCAGCAGTCGCACTTCTATCTAAAATGTAGTCATTGTAAATTTGTGTGATTGCTTCAAGGTCGCTTAAATTTGCTCGCTCGATCAAGCCTAGCCTCTTTTAGCAGCTTGATAGACCGGCTCAAGTTTTGCTGCGATCTCTTTTAGATCTTTTATCCTGCTCTCGTTTGATGGGTGTGTGCTTAAAATTTCAGGCACCTTTCCGCCACTCATCTTACTCATTTTTACCCAGACTTCGACCGCTTCTTTTGGATCGTATCCGGCTCTTGCCATTAACTCAGTGCCGATGTGATCAGCCTCGGTCTCATGCGAGCGAGAAAACGGCAGAGATATGGTGTATTCGCTAGCTAAATTTAGAGCATTGGCTCCAAGATCGCCAAGGCCAGTAGCTGTGGCTATTGCAAAGATGCCGATACTTTTCATCTGATCAGCACTTGCTTGCTCTCTGCTGTGCTCCCTAAGAGCGTGTGCGATCTCGTGTCCCATGACTGCAGCTAGCTGCGCATCTGTTAAATTTAGCCTTTTTATGATGCCACTATAAACGACTATCCTGCCCCCTGGCATACACCAAGCATTTAGCGTATCTTCATTAATGACATTTACTTGCCACTTCCATTTTAGAGCGTCATCCCTAAAAACGCCAGTTTGAGCGATGAGCCTTTTAGCGATATCTTGAACTCTTTTTGTAAGGATCGGATCAACATTTAGCTCGCCTTTGCTTCTAGCAGCTGTTAGCGTCTTTACGTATGCTTGGGCTGAGCTTTGCTCCATAGCTTCTGATGAGACTAACATAAATTGCTTACGATCAGCACCAACAACGCCTGCTTTTGTAACGCTTGAGCAGCCAGTGAAGAGCAAACTAGTTGCTAACAATGTAAGTAGAAATTTTTTCATTTTTATCCTTTTTGGACTAAAATTTTGCGTATTATAGCCTGAGTTAGATATGCATTGTTAAACGAGGGGGAAATTTAATTTTTGGAGCTAAAACGGCTTGTAAAATTTAAAATTTGTCAGAAATTTTCTAAAATAAAACGTATGCAGTGCGTCAGCACGATTGCATGCCACTACTAACGTGCGAGGGGTTTAGGGGATTTTAAAAGGGGGATAAGGGGACGGCTTCGTAATTCAAGTCCCCTTGTCTCCCTTTTAAATAAAAATAAATTTACGAATTTAATAAAGCTATTTTGCAAATTTTAAAATCTCATTCACTCGCAAGAATTGACTACTAAAATTTGACTTCGCTTATAGCTTAGCTCAAATTTTAGAGCCGAAATTACTCGCTCATGAAATTTTAAAATTTATTAGAGTTTATTTGGTATGTAAATTTACGCCTATGCCTTATAGTTTATATTTCTCTCAAATTCTCTCAAACGTTTATTTACTGATCTTAACTCTGTTATCGTCGTCCAGTTGTCAATAAAGACGCTAAAGCTCTCTCTTACTTGCGAAAAAGCGTTGCTGGCTTGGATCAAAATGCCAAGCGTGATGACTCCACTAAATAGGCCATTTCCCATGATGATATAAGGCACAATGACAAGAATTTGTGAAAAGGAGATAAGCCAAAGGTTAAAGTAGCCGTAGTGCAAAAATAGTTTGTAGTAATTTAACTTTACGCCTGTAAAAAGCTCTAACATGACGTTTGGCTGGCAAAATTTAGACTTATCATCTTCGCCGTAAACTAGCTCTTTTCTAAACGCTGCTTCTGCTTTTTGGTTGTTATACTCAAGGTGTGGTAGCTTAATGCCTACAAACCACGATACGATAAGGCCTCCAATGCTAATTACAAGTGCGATGTAGACTAGTGAACCTTCAATATCTTTTATGTAAGGCAAGCTCACGCTCTTACTTAGCTCCCAAAGTACAGGAATGAAAGCGATAAGCGTCATAATTGCCCTTAAAACCTGCACGCCAAGACTTTCCATTATCTTGGCAAAGCGATAAACATCCTCTTGAATACGCTGTGAGCTACCCTCGATATCGCTCTTACAGTTTTGCCAAAATTTTAGATATTTAAACGTCATCGCCTCTCTCCAGCGAAAAACCCAGTGGCTGGCAAAAAATGAGATCACAGTGTAAGTCACGACGTAAGGCATAGCGATTTTTATAAAGTTAAAAATTTCTCGCCAAAACTCACTTACATCATGATCTTTTGAGTTTTGCACGATGTCGTAGAAATTTTTATACCACTCGTTTATACGGACATTTAGGTGCGTTTGATAAACAAGAAGCAAGATGATAAATATCGCTCCGCCATAAGCCCAGAGTGCCCATTTTTTATCTTTAAAAAATGATGAAAACATAAAGTGCCTTTTGTAAATTTTGGCGAATTATAGCAAGCAATATTAAGCATTTATATAAAATTTAAATGTGAGCTATATCATTTTGCAAATTTTACGTAAAGGAAAATGATGAAAAAATTAGCATTTTTGGCCCTTGGCTTTTTTGCAACATTTGCGTTCGCGGCTGATATGAAGGTCTATAAAAGCCCAACTTGTGGATGTTGTACTAGCTGGGGTGAGGCGATGCAGAAGGCTGGATTTAGCGAAGAGGTCATAAAAGTAGATGATATAGCAAAAGTTAAGAAAGAATTTAACGTGCCGCTAGAGCTTTCAAGCTGCCATACAGCAATCATCGATGGATATATCATAGAAGGTCACGTTCCAGCTGATGAGGTAAAGCGCCTACTAGAGCTTAAGCCAAAAGATGTAGTTGGTATCGCAGTACCTGGTATGCCGATGGAGAGCCAAGGTATGGAGCAAGGCAGTAAAGCCGAGCAATACGATGTTATTTTATTTAAAAAAGATGGCTCACAAGAAATTTTTGCCACTTACATTGGCACAAAAAAACTAAGATAACTTCAAAAATTTTTAAATTTAGCTCATTTTTTGGCGAGCTAAATTTAAAAAGAAATTCCCTTACTTACGGCTATGATACAAAGTAAAAATGTTAGCGGAACGTAGATAAATTTGCCTACAAAATACCAGAAATTACCATAAGATTTATTTGCTCCAGAATTTATCTCGTCTAAAATTTCATCTTTTTTAATAATCCAGAACCAAGAAATAGCACCGATTACCGCACCGATTGGAATGATATAGATCGACACAAAGTCCATCCAAGGTCCCCAACTGCTAATAGGCTCCATAAATGCTCCTATGCCAAAGCAAACTGCACAAAGCAGTGCAAGCGTCCAAAATCTACTAAGAAATGGAAATTTATGCATGAGTGACTCGGCAACCACTTCAAACATATTTTGAAGCGATGTGATACCACCAAAGATAACAGCTGTAAATAAAATAATGGCAAAAATTTGTCCGCCGATCATATTTTGTAAAATTTTAGGAAGCGTTACGAAAAGTAGCTTTGGACCTTCTGCTGGATCCATAGCGTAGGCAAAGACCGCTGGGATCATAACAAGAGCCGCCACAAGAGCTGCGATAGTATCAAAAAAGGCCGTAGTTTTAGCACTTTCAACGATATCTTCATCTTTTGAAAGGTAAGCCCCATAAACTATCATGCCAGATCCTGTGATAGAGAGCGAGAAAAAGGCTTGACCCATCGCAGAAACCCATACCATTGGGTCTGCAAGCTTACTAAAGTCAGGAATAAAAAGGAATTTATACCCATCAAACGCATTTGGTAGCATTGCGACATTTATAGCCAAAATGCTAAATAATACGAAAAATAGCGGCATCATTATTTGATTTGTTTTTTCGATACTTTTTGCTCCAAAAAATAGTGTAAGAAGCGTGCCAACAACGATGATAAAATGATAAGGCAAGACTGAGTAATCTTGAAGTGCAAATGAGTTAAACCAAACGTTCGTATCAACGCTCATAAATGAGCCAGTAAGCGCTTGAGTAAGGGCTTTTAGTACGTAGGCGATGATGACTGCGTAGCCGATGGCTATACAAAGTGAGCCAGCAAGCGGAAGCCAGCCAATAATACTACCAAATACGCCTAAATTTCTACTTTGCCAAGCATATTTATATGA
Source organism: Campylobacter concisus (assembly GCF_003048555.1). GTDB lineage: Bacteria > Campylobacterota > Campylobacteria > Campylobacterales > Campylobacteraceae > Campylobacter_A > Campylobacter_A concisus_AO. The sequence continues at coordinate 9,077 of NZ_PIRR01000039.1, forward strand.
TCCAAGCGTACCAGTTTTTGCACGTCTGCCAATCGCATACTCCGCACTTAGACCAACGTATGAAAAAAGAGCTATAAAAAAAACATAGATGAGTAAAAATGCTGCACCACCATTTGTGCCAAGTTTGTAAGGAAAGCCCCAGACATTTGCCATGCCAACTGCTGATCCAACACAGGCCAATATAAATGCCCAGCGCGATGAAAAATTCTTTTTGCTCATTGTAAAATCCATAAATTTAGTGATGAAAATAATGTTATCAAAATATGATTTAAGAAGTTTTTATAAATCTTAAATTTAAGAAATGTTGTTACTTTTGGGTGTAGATAATTTGACCACTAAATATAAATTCGCTATAATCAGGCAAAAATTTTTAACTCTTAAGGATCATAATTGAACCCCAGTAGCGATAATTCGCTTTTAATGGTAATACTTGCCATTGTATTCATTTTGCTAAATGCCTTTTTTGTTTTATCAGAATTTTCTCTTGTTAAAGTTCGTAAGTCTAGACTTGAAGAACTTATAAAGGAGAAAAAGCCAAATGCTCAGCTTGCTTTTGAGATGTCAAACAAGCTTGATACCTATCTTAGTGCCACTCAGCTTGGCATCACACTAAGCTCACTTGCTCTTGGTTGGATCGGTGAGCCAGCGGTTGCAAGACTTATAGAAGCTCCACTTAAAAATTTCTTCAACTTTAGTGATATCTTAGTTCATACGGTTGGTTTTGCGATTGCATTTACGCTTATTACGTTACTTCATGTTGTAATGGGCGAGCTTGTGCCAAAGTCAGTTGCTATCGCAAAGGCTGAGACTTCAGTGTTAAAAATCGCTCGTCCACTTCACTTTTTCTGGGTACTATTTTCGCCTGTAATTAAGCTTTTTGATATTTTAGCAACCATTGGACTTAAAATTTTAGGCATCCAGCCAGCTAAAGAAAATGAACTAGCTCACTCTGAAGAAGAGATAAAAATCATCGTTGGCGAGAGCTTAAAGGGTGGCGTGCTTGATAGTTTTGAGACTGAGATCATTAAAAATGCAGTTGATTTTAGTGACACAGTCGCAAAAGAGATCATGACACCAAGGCGCGATATGATCTGCATAAATAAACAAAAGAGTTTTGAGGAGAATTTACAAGTTGTATTTGAGTCAAAATATACTCGCTTTCCTTATATAGACGGCTCAAAAGATATTATTTTGGGCATGATACACATTAGAGATATTTTGCAGCTCCACTTTAGCAAAGACAAAGAGAAGAGCTTTGACTCAATTGTTCGTAAATTTGTCATCGTGCCTGAGAGCCTTTCTATTTCAAAAGTGCTTGTAATGATGAATAAAGAGCAAATTTCAGCTGCACTCGTAGTTGATGAGTATGGCGGCACAGCCGGACTTCTTACGATGGAAGATATAATGGAAGAGGTGCTTGGTGATTTTAATGACGAGCACGATGAAGTCGATCAACACTACAAAAAGATAAATGACAATATTTATGAATTTCAAGGCAGATACGATCTAGAGAGTGTTGAAGAGGTTCTTGGTATAAGCTTTGATGAAGAGACAGATCAAGTAACGATCGGTGGATATGTCTTCAACTTAATCGGTCGCTTGCCAGTTGTGGGTGATAAGATCGAGGATGAAAACTGCTACTACGAAGTAAGAAAGATGGATGGAGCTAGCATATCACGAGTCAAAGTTAGAAAAAAGATAAAAAATGAAGAGGAGAGCATTCAATCTTAAATTTATATATTTATGGCTTAAATAAGCCATGTTATGTAAATTTCTATCAATATTGTGATGCTCTAGACCCAATTTCACCATCGCTTATTTCATTAAATTTTTGTTTTATACAAGTCTCCTAGTTGTAGTCAAGCAAATAAACTCATATAAATTTTCCGAGTAGATATCCAGCAGTAAAATTTAATCTTAAATTTTAAATATAGTTAATATAATTAAAAATTGTTTTTTACGAGGAGTAAAGATGAGAATAATAAATACAAAAGATATAAGAGAAGTCGTTGCTAAGCTTTGCAAACAGGCCTGTTATGTCGTGACGCCAGATTTAAAAGCTGCTTTTACAAAGGCTCAAAGTAGCGAAAGCTCGTCACTAGGCAAAGACATTTTGGGCAAAATTTTACAAAATGCTAAGCTTGCGGAAGAGGGCGTTGCACCTATCTGCCAAGACACCGGTATGACGGTTGTTTTTGTGCAGATTGGCCAAGATGTGCATATTGAGGGTGGATATATTGAAGATGCGATAAATGAGGGTATTGCGGAAGGCTACATTGAAGGCTATCTAAGAAAGTCAGTCGTTGCTGAACCACTTTTTGAAAGAAAAAATACCACAAACAACACTCCAGCTGTCATTCACACTAGGATCGTGCCAGGAGATAAGCTAAAGATAAAAGTAGCTCCAAAAGGTTTTGGTAGTGAGAATAAATCAGTTTTAAAAATGCTTGTGCCAGCTGATGGTATAGAAGGTGTAAAAAAAGTCTTTTTAGAGGCTGTAAAATACGCCGGACCAAATGCCTGTCCTCCACTAACAATAGGCGTTGGCATAGGCGGTACGATGGATAAGGCAGCACTTTTGGCAAAAGAAGCGGCAGTTCGTTCAGTCGATAGTAAAAATTCTGATCCAAGATATGCCAAATTAGAAGACGAGCTACTAGAGCTTGCTTGTAAAACTGGCGTTGGTCCTCAAGGGCTTGGTGGTGATACTACCGCCGTAAAAGTAAATGTCGAGTGGTATCCAACTCACATAGCAGGTCTTCCTGTTGCTATAAATATCAACTGCCACGCTGCACGCCACGCAGATGCCGAGCTTTAAGGAGAGAAAATGTCAGAAGTAAAAAGAATAAAAGCACCATTTGATAAAGAGGTGGTAAAAAGCCTAAAAGCAGGCGACAATGTCCTAATATCAGGCACTATCATAGCGGCTCGTGACGCTGCACATAAGGCACTTACTGAAACATTGGCACGCGGCGAAAAACTACCAGTTGAACTAAAGGGTGAGACTATCTACTATGTTGGACCAACTCCAGCCAAACCAAATCAAGCTATTGGAGCAGCAGGCCCAACAACAAGTGGTAGAATGGATAAATACACCCCAACTATGATAAATGAAGTTGGTATAAATGGTATGATCGGTAAAGGCTACAGGAGTGACGCAGTAGTTGAGGCTATGAAAAAATCATGCTGTGTTTATATGGTTGCTATCGGTGGTATCGGAGCGCTCATTAGCCAAAGTATCAAAAAATATGAAGTGCTAGCTTATCCAGAACTAGGACCAGAGGCAGTTGCAAGGCTTACAGTTGAGGATTTCCCAGCAATAGTTGCCATTGACTGTGAGGGCAATAACTTCTACGAAGTTGGCCAAGCACCTTACAAAAAGATCTAAATTTATCCCGCTAGCAAGCTAGCTAGCGGACTTTAGTAATATCCAAGACACATCGTTTCAGTTAATTTTATGCGTTTTTCAAATGGAGCAGGTGAGAAAAATTTACACTTTTCAATGTAAATTCTATAAGAATAGCTAAGATTAAAATCATCATAAAATTTCTTCAAGTCTATAAATTTGATGCCGCAAATCTCATAAAATTTAAAGAGCTCGTAGATCTTAGAGCCATTTTTTGCTACAAGATGAGAAGGAGCAAGCGAGGTAAAAGAGCAAAATACACCTGTTGGAATAAGGCCATTTAAAGGTGTGCAAGTTTTTATAATGTTTTGAAATTTGACTGGAATGCTATTTTTTCTAAGAAAAACTATTCTTGAGTTTTCAAATTTAGCACTTATGACGTTTTTCCAAAAAAGATAAGCATTTGATGAGATGCCGGCATTTTTAGCTAACTCAGCACCGAGCACATAATCATCTAAAAACTCATTTGGTGCGAGTATATTTTGCATCTTCATCCTTTTGAAATTTTGCCCATTATAGCTTTTGGAGACTAAAAATTTAGAAAATTTATAGTAGGATTTTAAAAAATTTCAAAAGGAGAAAATATGAAAAAACAAACCTCAACAAAAAATGCTCCACAAGCGATTGGGCCATATTCTCAAGCTATTAGCGCAAATGGATTTTTGTTTATCTCAGGTCAGCTTGGTGTCACACCAGCGGGTGAGTTTGCAGGTAGTAGCGTAGAGGCCCAAGCTGAGCAATCACTTGAAAATTTAAAAAATATCTTGACTGAAGTAGGACTTACTTTTGATAATGCTGTAAAGACTACAATATTTCTAGCAGATATGGCGGATTTTGTTAAAGTAAATACTGTGTATGCTAAATTTTTTAAAGAGCCTTATCCTGCTAGAAGTACAGTAGCTGTTAAGACCTTGCCAAAAGACGCACTTGTGGAAATAGAGCTTATCGCGGCTTATTAATAGAGATTGTGTAAAAGTTCATATAATTTAATGTTTAATATGATGGAGAGCAAAAACTCTCCAAATTTATATTTCAAAAACTAAACCCTTAAACCCACTAATAAAAATACATACTTTAAAATTTTAAAGTAACAAACAAATTTTTCTCAAATTCCCTAATTATTTCAACTATCTTTAAGTATTACTCGTATATAATTCCAGCTCACGAAACGAGAAACCACCTTTAACTTCACTGGTTAATAAAGCCTTTTCTTTTTATCGTTGTTCTTTTAACTTACAATTGTTAAACTATTAGTCAATCTTTGAAATCTAAACAAGTGATCGATTGAGCCAGTCTATTATTTTATAATTTATAATAGATTAGACAAACCAATAAATAAAACTAAAAGT
>NZ_PIRR01000003.1:0-67325 GCF_003048555.1 Campylobacter concisus
GAACTATTTTATGAATTTTTCCAAAATATAAATGGAGAAATAGATAGCGATTTTAAACAAGTCTTAGACCGAGACTTTTCGCTTATAATAAAAGCTTATGCCGCAACTTTAAGTAAAATTTACAATCAACTCTCTTTAGCAAACAACACTAAATACTACGTAAAAAATATCTTTATAAATGGCCCTTTATTTTCAATAAACAGTAATGTGAGAGAAAATATATATTCCGTAAAGGACAACACGCCAAATCTTGATATGCTTCCAAAAAGTGAGCTAAAAGAGAATATTTATAAAGACTTTAACCAGTTTGAAGCCAACTATCAAGCTAAAAAGATAAGAGAAGCTAAAGCCAAGATCGCATTTTCTGATAAGCTAAACATCGAAGATATAATCTTAATAAAACAGTATGAAGATGATAAATTTATACTTTTATTAAATAGTGCCATAAACATAAAAAATAAGCTGTTAGAACTTACCGAGAGCGAGAAAATAAGCTTTGGCATAAAGACCTTTTTTGAGTTTTTGCTTTGTGGCTTGCTCATTTTATCTTTGCTTAGTATTTCTGCTAGGTTGAAATTTTTAAAGGTGCTTATCGATAAGTCAAAATACATATCGAATTATATCCTATCATCAAAAGAGACAAGTGCGGATAATGCGATATCAAAACTTATAAAAGCTTATGAAGATCTAAAAGAAACTTATATAAAAGATAGCAGCTTTTTTCAGATAAAAGATAGATATATTTTATCAGTTAGCAAGAAGCTAGAGTCTATCAATAAAGAAATTTTTACATCGACTGCGGCTTTAAAAATAGAAACGAATAATAGCAAAAAGCAAGTATTTATAGACACAATAGAAAAAAATGCAAATATCATGACTTCGCTTTATAACAATGCTAAAAATATCTCAAATGTTAAAAAATATAGCGAATGCAATAAAACCGAGATATTTGATCCTCAAAAAAGCTTTGAAGAAATTTTGCAAGCAAATATCGTCTATTCGCAAAGCAAAAAGATAAATTTTATAAGCTACCTTGATCCAAGCCTTACAAATGAACTAGAAGGAAATCTAAATTCATTAAAAACCGCATTTAACTCTATCTTTTTGGCGTCTTTATCAATGTCTTTAAGACATCAAAATATTATCATCGCTATCAAAAAAGTTCAAAAAGAGTTTGATAGAAGCGGACTTTGTTCTGTAAGCTTTAGCATAAAAAATAGCTCAGCTGCCATGAGCGAAAAGCAAATTTCAGATATATTTTCAGATGATGAGAGCGAGTTTTATCTAAAAATCGCTCAAATTTATTTAAAAAATTTAGAAAGTAAGCTGGAGATTAACTCGTTTCCAAGTGTCGGAAATGAGTTTAAATTTGTAGTCATTTTTAAAACAACATCAAACTATAAAGACTTTGATATAAAATGCAATCATAAATTAGCATTCTTGCAAGACGTAAATGTCGCTTACAACGAAGCTTTTGAGCAGACCACAAAAGACCTTGGGCTCAAAGTGGATATGCTAACAAGCACTAGTCCATCTATTACAAAAAATTATGATGCTATATTTTTAAGAAACACCAATAAGCAAGGCCAAGATATTAAAAATCCGCTCATTTTAAAAGATCCGCTAACTCCGTTAAGCATTACAAGGCTACTTTGCTTAGGCGAAGCTGATATTATGAATAAAAATTTAAACGATAAACCAAAAATTTTAATCTGCGATACTAATGAAATTTACATAGATATAACAGCAAGTGGCTTTAGTAAATTTAACTGTGAAGTTGTTGGAGTTTGCAATAAAAAAGATCTCAAACAAGCCATAAAGCAAGGCGATTTTGACCTTATATTTGTTGGCTCGAAATTTTTCGAAGCTGAAAAAAATAGCCTTCAAAAAAATCTTGATCTTATAAAAACAGCCATACAAAATGCGAAAATTCCAATTATACTAATGCTTTCAAATACTTCAAATATAGATGGAGACAGCGTCAAAGAATACTTCAATGCCTATATAAAAACGCCAATAAATAGCGACGAACTGGCTCAAATTTTTAGAAAATTTTTGCCAAATTTTGGCGAGATTGCAATAGACGAAAGCTATCTAGCAAAAAGCGAAAATATTATTTTATTTAAGAAATCACCAATGGAGAATAAAATATTTAGCTCAGCTTTAGGGGAATTTTACAACACACTTGAAACCACAAATAGCTTTGATGAGCTATTAACAAAGATAAAAACCAAAACTTACGGCATCGTTCTTGTAGATGAAAATGTAAAAGACTTCAACTACGAAGAGCTAATAAGAGTTGTTGATAAGATAAGACAAAGCCAAAAGGTTGATACAAGAGTGCTGATATTTGGCGCACAAGAAAGAAGTGAATTTCCTTTTGTAAAAGTGCTAGCTAAAAATATCACAAAAGCAGAGCTTTCAGCTACCGTAAGAGAGCAAATCGATTCTATGGGCACTAGCTACGCTAAAAGCTCTTATGAATTTATTAAGTTTAACGCCTAAAACTCTTTTGCGTTATTTTTAAATACATTTAGCACGCTTGCTCGCTTATGGCAAATTTCAGCGTATTCTCTTTCGCTCTTTGAGTCGTAAACTATACCAGCTCCAGCCCCCACAAATACATCACTAAAGCCATTTTCACCTGACACAAAGATGGCTGAGCGAATAAGAATAGCAACCTGAGCATCGCCATTAAAATGTAAAAATCCAATGCCGCCGCCATAGATATTTCGCTCAGAAATTTCAAGCTCATTAATTATCTGCATAGCTCTTATTTTTGGGGCACCACTTAGTGTGCCAGCCGGAAAGATACTAGCTAAGACATCAAAAAGATCAAGCCCTTTGGCGCACTTGCCATAGACATCGCTTACGATATGAATTACTTTTTCATATTTTTGGATATGCATAGCATTTTTTACAGCTACGCTTTTTGGTTCCGAAACCCTGCCGATGTCATTTCTAGCAAGATCAATTAGCATTTTGTGCTCAGCCAGTTCCTTTTCGTCACTTAAAAGCTCACTTTCAAGTGCTGCATCTGCATTTGCATCGCTTCCTCTAGGCCTTGTGCCTGCAATTGGTGCCACAAAAATTTGCTCACTTTTCATCTCAAAAACAAGCTCTGGCGAAGAGCCAACCACATCGCCATAAGGTGTAGGAAAATGAAACATATATGGGCTTGGATTTGTAAGTGAGAGCTTTTTATAAAAGTCTAGACTGCTCATATTCGTTGAAATTTCAAGTAATTCACCAAGCACCACCTGAAAGACATCGCCGCTTCTTATATACTCTTTTGCTAACTCAACCATATCCTCAAAGTGTTTCTTTTCTTTATTAAGATCAGTTTTTATACTAAATTTACTCTGCTCTTTACTTTTGCATTCAACTTTCGCATCAAGCAAAAAGTCATAATATTTATTCTTATCTCCATAGAATGTATAAATTTTACTCATCTTGTCAAAGTGCAGATAGGCTTTTGCATCGGCATAGATAAATTTTGGAAATTCATACTTTTTAGCTTTCTCTTCTCCGATATATTCAAAATATCTCACACCATCATAAGCAAAAACACCAAAGAGTCCCGCAAACGGAGCTAAAGATTTATTACGATTTGTATCAAAATAACTTCTAAGCCCATAAAAATCCATATCCTTTTCATCGATGTATTCGCAATCAATGCCTATAATAGTTTGCGTCTTATCCTCGGCTAGGTAGCTATTTTTAAATTTTTCTCTAATCACTTCATAATAAAACAGTGGTTGTTCTAAGAGCATTTTTTTCCTTTAATTTTTTGATGATTATAAAAAAAGTTCGCTTTTAGTTTTTAAAATTTTTATCAAATTTCTAAATTTATGCCCAAATTTCACCTTTTTACTATTTTTTTAACACCGCTTGGCTAAAATTTGGCACTCATAAAAGGAAATTTATGCTTTTTGTTGAACTTTTTATAATCGGTATCGGCGTTGGATACATCGCTGGCTTTTTTGGCATCGGTGGCGGCACAGTAGTTGTTCCTATAATGGTCGCCTTTGGATATGACATAAAAACCGCTATTGGCATAAGCGTCATGCAAATGATATTTAGTGCGACTTTTGGCTCGTATCTAAACTACAAAGCTGGGTTTTTAAAGCTAAACCGTGGCGTATTTTTGGGGCTTGGCGGTCTTGTTGGGGCAAGTTTTAGCGGTATCATCGTATCGCACGCACCTGCACTTTTACTTGAGTCTATGCTACTTGCGACATTTGTCTTTTCGCTTATAAAACTATACTTTTCGCCAAACAGCGACGGCTCAAATGCTAATAATTCACTCTTTTTGCTATTTTTAGTTGGCGTTTTTGTTGGCGTTTTTGCCATTAGCATCGGCATCGGCGGAGGCGTCTTTATCGCTCCTATCTTGGTTGGCTTTTTGCGTTATGAGCTAAAAAAAGCCGTTTCAATGGGAGTATTTTTTGTGATGTTTGCAGCCTTCTCTGGCTTTATCTCACTTTCATTAAGTGGCCATATCTCTTATCTAGAAGGTACTTTTCTAGGCCTTGGCTCACTAATAGGCGCATACTTTGGCACCAAAAAGACACAAGCTATGGATAAAAAAGCGCTTAAAAAATGGTTTTTACTCTTTTATATTTTGATGATAATTCTAATCTTAAAAGATATGATATTTGGCTAAATTAAAAATTTAAGGCTAGGCTAGCTAGTCTTAAATTCCTTCAAAAAAGTAGGCTTCGCTTAATTTAAAAGCAAGTTTATCTAGTTCGTCTTTACTTAAATTTACGCTCTTTGCGATATCTACTAAACTAGCTTTGCCATCAAATTTTAAAGCGATTTTGATCTCTTCATGGCTTAAGCTTAGCTTGCCATTTAGCTCATTTGCCAAAGAGATAACTGGCGAGTTAGCATTTAAAAAATACTCAAGATACGCAGCAGTTCTAGGCTTTAGTTTGGTTTTACAAGGCTCATATGTGAGTGCTTTAAGTTTTAAAGAAGAAATTTTAGTGTTTTGATCATTTAAAATTTCAAGCAGTCCCACAAAAGCTTCATTTGCATTCTCGCCAAGCGCCGTTTTTACTTCGCTTAAATTTAAGCTTTGTGGATAGCTTTTGCTTAAAATTTCTTGCGTTTTTGTCCTTGGCTGCTCGCTAAAATATGCAAAATAAATCCTATCAAGCTCGCTCTCTCCAAGTACCACATCAAAGTCCTCAGCACCACCAAGCCTCTCCTTGTGAGCGATGAGACTTTTTCTAAATGATCTATTAAATAAAAAATCGTTTAGTTGCTCTTTTTTGATGCGAGAGTTGTAATTTTGCTCGATATGTGCGTCAAAGCGGTAAATTCCAGTTGAGCTTGCAAAGATATCATTTAACGAAGCGTCTATGACGTAGCAAAGTCCATGCTTATCGATATGTTTAGCAAATTTATGAAAGTAAGTTGGCTCGTTGCTTGCCTCTAAAAAGTCATGCAATATATAATAATCATTACCCTTTGCGATGATGCCTTGCAAGAAATTTAGCTGTGTTAAAAGAAGCTTCATGCTATCTTTGTATACGACATCGCTTTGGCTTTGCAGGCTAAATTTCAAATAATCCTGCAAGAAATTTAACTCATCTTTCACATAAGCAAGTGCTTCTTTGCTGTCATTGCCTGAGCTAACAAAAAGCATAAAATCTCTTAAAATATCAAGGCTCTTCCAGCCAGGATAGGTATTATACGAAACATAAGCGATGCCATCCTCGCTTAGTAGTGCCTTAATCGTGGCAAGCAGCGCATCTCTTACATTTGGACTCACCCAGCTATAAACGCCATGAGCGATAATATAGTCAAATTTCCCAAGCTCTTTTATATCGCTTTCGTTCATGTGCAAAAAATTTCGCTCAAGCAGAGTAAAATTTTCTAAACCTATCTGCTTTGCTATCTTGTTACCTTCAGTCACTTGATGGCTTGAGATGTCGATACCAACGACTTTTGCGCTTTTGTGCGAAATGGCAAATGGCAAGATATTGCCACCATATGATGAGCCAAGCTCAAGCACCCTAGCCTCTTTTAGGCTAGCTGCTTTAAGCCCCAGAAATTTAGCAACCGCCTCTATCCTAACTGGCGAGCAGTCGCTAAATGCGGCCGAAAAATAAGGAATTTCGTCGTAAGCTTTCTTTGTTTTATTCATCAGCTATGTTTTCTTACAAATTCTCTCATAAACTCGCCAAGTTTTTCAACGTCGCTTTGGCTAACGGCATTGTAGATAGAAGCTCTTATGCCACCAAGATGTCTGTGACCTTTTAGCCCTAGCATGCCCTCTTTTAGTGCCTCTTCGACGAAAACTGGCTCAAGAGCGTGATCTTTTGGTATCGTAAAGCTCACGTTCATATCTGATCTGCTTGATTTTTTAGCGTGACCTAGATAAAAGCCATTTGAGCCGTCTATGATGTCATAAAGCGTGCTTGCTTTTTTGGCATTTATCTTCTCAACCTCGGCAAGTCCGCCAAGATCTAGTAGGTGCTGCATGGTTAAATTTAAAAGATAAATTCCAAAAGTTGGTGGTGTATTGTAAAGCGAGTTTGCGTCTACGTGCGTTTTGTAGCGTAAAAACATAGGGACATTTTGACTGCTCACACGATCAACTAGGTCTTTTCTTAAAATAACGATAGTCACGCCACTTGGACCTGCATTTTTCTGAGCGCCGCCATAAAGCAATCCGATACTGCTAAAATCAAGCGGTCTAGCGAAAAAATCGCTCGAGGCATCGACAACTAGGGGCGATTTAGTCTTTGGCATAGCCTTATACTGCGTGCCGTAAATCGTATTGTTTGAGCAGATGTAGGCGTAGTCGGCATCGTCACTAAATTTTACATCAGGGATGTAAGAGAAATTTTCATCTTCGCTACTTGCGACGACATCTACGTTTACACCAAGCACTTTTGCCTCTTTGATGGCTTTGTTTGTCCAAACGCCAGTATTTGCGTACTCGGCCTTGCCACCTTGATATAAATTCATCGGTATCATGCTAAATTGCAAGTGCGCGCCGCCTTGCAAAAATAAAATTTCATACTCATCGCCAATTCCGTAAAGCTTCCTTATCTTATCCATCGCGCCAAAGTGGATCTCCTCAAAGGTCTTGCTTCTGTGGCTGATCTCCATGATAGAGTAGCCCTCGCCTCTGTAGTCGGTAAATTCGGCCTTTGCATGCTCTAAAACGCTTAGTGGTATCGCGCTTGGGCCTGCGCTAAAGTTGATTTTTCTACTCATTTTTACTCCTTGATAATTGCTTTTTTATGTGTATTTTGCGAGATAAGCTCTATCTCATCGTCTATTTTTAAATCCCTAAGATCGGCTCTCTTACCATCTTTTCTAACCTCGATAAGCCCTTTTATACTCTCAAAAAAGAGCTCCCTCATCTCATAAGCCTTCTCTAGCGAGCCAAGAGCTGAGCCAAGGACTAAAATTTTTCTTTGGACAGCGTTTGCTAGGGCGTTTTGCTTATTTGCTACCTCGCTAAATTTTAACTCGATCCTAGCTTTTAGAGCGTTTGATGAAAATTTAGAAAGTAGTAAATTTAGCAAATTTTGCTTTTTGGTGATCTTTAAGCTTAAAGCACTATCAAGATCATCGCTTAGCCTGTCAAGATACTGAAAAAACGCCTCTTCATCAGGCAGCAGATCAAGCATAGCTGCACTTGGCGTAAGCGATCTGCGGTCTGCTACAAAGTCACTTATAACATAGTCTATCTCATGTCCGATAGCACTTATGACTGGCGTTTTGGTGGCGTAAATTTCACGAGCCAAGCCCTCGTCGTTAAAGCACCAAAGATCCTCTTTGCTGCCACCTCCTCTAGCTAAAACGATCACATCAACGCCGTATCTATCGGCACTTCGTAAAGCCCTTATGAGCGAGCTTGGGGCATTTTCACCCTGAGTCAAGGCATCAAAGATATAAATTTCGCTTAATTTCCAACGGCTCGTCACGACCTTTAGCATATCCTGAAGTGCCGCCGAAGTAGCACTTGTAACAAGGGCTATTTTTTTAGGCAAATTTGGTATCTCTTTTTTTGCAGCAATGTCAAAAAGGCCCTCATTTTCGAGCTTTTCTTTAAGCTGCCTAAACGCAAGCTCAAGCTCACCCTCGCCATCAGGCAGCATCGCACTAGCCACTAGCTGATACGACCCACTTGGCGAATAAATGGTCACTTTGCCATAAATTTTTACTTTTAGTCCATCTTTTGGCAAGAATTTCACCTTTTGGTTGTTCATGCGATACATCACGGCTGAAATGCTTGACTTTTCATCCTTTAGTGTGAAGTACCAGTGCCCAGAAGCGTGCTTTGTCAGGCGCGAAATTTCTCCACTTACCTCGATGTAGTCAAGTGTGGCTTCAAGCAGCGCTTTTGCTTTTTCGTTTAGCTCAGATACGCTAAGCATTGATTTCTCTTACCTTTTTAGCGATAAATAGTGTCGAGATATCCATGCTAAAGCCCTTGCAAAGCTCTATCTCAAAGCCAGCCGTGGCTAGCTCATCACAAAAGCTCTTTGCGTCTAAGAAGTTTTCGATCGAGCTTGGCAGATATTCGTATGCCTCTTTATTTTTTGAGATAAAGCCACCAATTTTTGGCAAAATTTTACTTAGGTAAAAATCTCTTAGTGAGGTTATAAGGCCTTTTTTCTGGCGTTTTGTAAATTCAAGTACGACTACGTAGCCATTTAAAGCAAGCACTCTGTTAAACTCCCTAAGCGCCGCCTTTCGCTCGACCACATTTCTAATGCCGTAGCTTATGCTTAAAATTTGAGCCTCTCCGCTTGCAAGTGTAGTGTTGTCAGCGTAGGCCTCTATAAATTTAAAATTTGGAAATTTCGCCCTAGCCTCTTTTAGCATACCACTTGAGGGATCGATGCCAGTAAGGCTTTTCACCTCAACGCCAAATTCTTTTGAAATTTCACTCCAAAGCCCCATCATATCGCCAGTACCACAAGCCACGTCTACAATATTTATGCTTTTATTTTTAAAAATTTCTAGCATATATCTGCAGGCAAATTTCCTCCAACTCACGTCCACACCAAGACTTAGTACTCTGTTTGCGACGTCATAAGTCGGAGCGATCTGGTTAAACATATCAACTATTTTTTCTTGTTTTTGCATAAATTTGCCCTTTTATATGTAGTAAATTTTTAAATTTCTTGAAATTTTGCGAGTTGCTTTTATAAATTTAAGACGCTTTTTTAGTATCTCTTCTCTACTTTTATAAATTTGTTTGTAAATTTTACTCTCGAGCCTCTCTTTATCTGGCATTTCTGGAAGTCTTTTAAGGATACCGAGCCAGACGTCATAGTCTTGAAGATTACCAAAAATTTCTTGCATCTGTTTTAGCTTCTCTTCATACTTTTTAAGCCCTTCAAAATAGAAAATTTCACATAAAAACTCATATGTGTATCTCATCTTTTTAAGCTCTATCCTAAGATCATGAAAGCTCTCATTTGGGCAGTCTTGATTAAGGCTTTTTAGCCTTTTTTGAGCTAAAACTAAAAGAGTTCTAAGCTTAAACGAACCAAGGCGCGAAAGACTTACGTCAAAGAGTTTTGATTTATAAAATTCACCCTCATTTAAAAATATCTCCCACTCTTTTAAAAATGCGTAGTTTTCTTCGTCGCCAAGGTAGCTTTTTACATTTTCATACTCTAAATCTAGAGCCTTTTTTACAAAATAAATAGGCTCATTTGCATGTTTTTGCTCGTTTAAAAAGCTTAAAAATACATCCAAATCTCGCTTTTTATTTGTCGAGTTTGCAAGCATTTTAAAATTCTCGCCAAAAAAAAGTGTCACTTTCTCATCAAAAACGCCACTAAAAATTTTAAGGATCGATCTAACCTTTCTTAAATTTACGCGAAGCTCATGCAAAACTTCTTCATCTTTATCTATCAAATACTGGCTTTTTAGCCTTTTTATTACTTTAAAAATACTAACAAAAAGGATTCTTAGCGCCTCTCCACTTTTTAAATTTGCTGCAAAATTTGGCAGAATTTCTTTTTCTTTTATGATCTTATAGGCTCTTTTATAGTCAATTTGTTCATTTTCGTTAGCGTGGATGGCAAGAAATTTGTTTTTATATCTTTTGTCACAAGTTACGTCACTTAAGCAAAAATTTTCAAAAAATGGTGGTAGTTTGAAAAAGACGGCTTCATTTTCATCGCTAAATTCGATTTCAAATGTACAAAGCCCGTTTAATTCATTTTTAAAAATATCGATATTACAAGGATTGTTATTTAGTTTAAAAATGTATCTATCTTTTAAGATGACGCTACCGATGCGGTTTTTAAGAGCCTTTTTAAACTCCGCTTTTTCGCAAAATTCTTCATTTTCTTCTCTGATTAGACCTTTGCCGATCTTTACAGTTTTTATAAATTTATCCTCTTCACTTCGGAAGCGGATCTCTTCATTTTGCGTTATCTTGGTATAAAATTGAGAAATTTCAAGATGTTTAAAGACTACTCCAGCTTCTTTTAAAAAACCTAGAATTTGAGAATTTTTGAGTAAAAATTTACGCTCTATCTCCAAACTCACATTTTTCTCCAAAATTTTTTGTTCATTTTAGCAAGTTAGTGCTTAAAACAATGAGAAAAATGCTAAATTTAGGCTTATTTTAAAAGTATTTTTATTAGGAAAAAAGATGAAATTTATGCTGCCAAATAGCAACATAAATTTTATTTACAATGTTTACAGCTTTTTACGCTAGCTACGATATTTAGACGTTCTATTATATTTCCAATCTTCTTTTCTAGTGCCTCTTGATATTTGCCAAGCTCAGCATCATCGTAGCTCACGTCCTCGACGCTTCCACAGCTTTCACAGACAACATGGATATGTGGATATTCGTAGATGTCGTATCTAGCCTTTTGATTGACGATATTTACTTCAACTACGAGACCTTCGTCTTTTAAAGTATTTAAATTTTTATAAACTGTCGCTAGAGAAACCGATGGACTCTCTTTTAAAATTTCATCATAAAGCTCATCAATCGTTGGATGCGTGTGGCGATCAAGAATTCTTAAAACGCTAAGTCGCTGTGGCGTGACTTTTAGCCCAGATTGCTTTAATAATGATACGTATTGCATAGTGCTTTTCCTTGTTTTTATTTTGGCTTATGCTAGCAAAAATAATATTAAACGTTACTTTATTAAATGATATTAATTATTTTCTAGTAAATTTTTGGTAATCTGCTCGGCACTTATACCAAGATATTTTTCAACCTCAGCAGTTGAACCATGTGGGATAAATTTATCTTCGTACTCAAAGCTAATGACGCTTATATTTGAAATTTTATTTTCTTGTAAAAATGCACTTACTATCTCGCCAATACCGCCTTTTTTGGTACTATCGCTAAATATGTACCACTTTTTAGTGCGTTTTGCCAGATCTAATAAAAGCTCACTATCAAGCGGCTTTGCAAAGACAAGATCAACCAATATCACATCAAGCTTGCCAGTTAGTAAATTTCTGACCAAATTTGCTCTGCCAACGCCGTTACCATAGCCTAAAAATGCAATATCACTCTTTGCATCAGCTAAAATTACACCCTTGCCAAACTCAAGTGGCTGAGCTTCAAACTCATCTCTTAAGATAAATGCCCCACGCGGATATCTAAATGCGCTAACACCCTTGTAAGAGTAGGCAAATTCCATAACATTTTTCATGCTCTCTTCGCATCTTGGGGCAAAAAGAACCATGTTTGGCACAGCGTTTAAAAAACTGATATCAAAAGCGCCTTGATGCGTTTCGCCATCTTCGCCAACAATACCCGCTCTATCCATCGCAAAGGTGATGTTTAAATTTAAAATAGAAGCATCGTGAATGACCTGATCATAGGCTCTTTGCATAAATGTCGAGTATATTGCAACAAATGGTTTAAACCCCTCTTTTGCCATGGCTGACATCGATGTAACTGCATGTTGCTCAGCTATCGCCACGTCCCAAAAACGATCTGGAAATTCTTGTATCAAGGCATCCATACCAGTACCTGTTGGCATCGCAGCCGTCACACCAACGATATCGCTATGCTCTCTTGCCATTTTTAAAAGCTGTTCACTAAAGATTGCAGTGGCTGACTTGTTTGACTGTCTTTTTATAAATTCGCCACTTTTTAGATCAAATGGCCCAACTCCGTGCCAATTCTCATAGCACCCCTCAGCAAATTCATATCCTTTGCCCTTTAGCGTCTGTACATGCACTATGACTGGTTTTTTCATATTTTTGGCAGTTTCAAATGTACTAAGAAGCGCGGCTAAATCGTGTCCATCAACTGGCCCAATGTACTCAAGCCCAAGCTCTTCAAAAAACATACCGGGAGTGATGAGTCTAATGCCCTCTTCGATACGTCTAGCCATATATGCAGCCGAATCTGGCATATAACTTAGAAATTTCTCAACCCTACCCTTAAATTTTTGATAAAACTGCCCTGCCATCATTTGGCTTAGATACTTGCTAAGTGCGCCTATTGGCTTGCTTATACTCATCTCGTTGTCGTTTAGGATGATGACGCAAGGATATTTTCTATCCCCTAGCTCATTTAGCGCCTCGTACGCCATGCCGCCACTTAGTGAGCCATCGCCTATGACAGCTACTGGGATACGATCTTCGTTTTTAAGTTTTATCGCCTTTGCAGCACCAACTGCTAAAGATATGGACGTCGAGCTATGCCCTGCTACAAAGTAGTCAAATTTACTCTCGCTTGGCTTTGTATAGCCGCTGATGCCATTAAATTTTCTAAGCGTATCAAAGCTCTCCCAGCGCCCAGTTAGCAGCTTGTGCGCATAGCTTTGGTGGCTCACGTCGTAAATAAATGGATCTTTTGTCACATCAAAAATTTTATGCATCGCAACGATGATCTCGACTGCACCAATATTTGAGCTAAGATGACCGCCATTTTTGCTAACGGTGGCTAAAATTTTATCCCTGATGTCATGACAAAGTGCGTTTAGTTCATCAACATCTAAACTTTTAACGTCTTTATTCATTATTTACCAGCATTTTTAGTTTTTCTAGCCTTGTTTGCATAGTTGCATCGATATTGCCACCATCACTTATAATAACCACACCGCCTTTGCTTATAGCATCATCAGCGCTTATCTTGACGTGTTCATTCTTGCTAAATTGCTCTTTTAGATACTCACTATCTTCAGGATTTACACGAATTTCTATATTTTTGACATTACTTAGCTCTTTTATAAGAGAGCTTGCTAAATGATGAGCGATCTGATTTGAAGAGGTTGAAATTTCTTTATCGATTACTTCTTTTGCGATTTTTATAGCAGTTTGTCCGAGCTCTTCTTCGATCTTCTTTAAAAACTCATCGAATTTAACGTACTGCTCATCTAGCTTTGCAGCTGAAGCGCTAAATCTAGCCTCAAGCTCATTTATTCTTGCTTCATTTGCTGCATTTGCTTGGGCGATACCCTCATTTTTGCCATCTTCTTTTGCACGAGAAATTTCAGCCTCAAGGCGCTTAGCAAATTCGCTCTCTTGATTTTCTATTTGCATTTGAAGTTTGATGATGTTGCTGCTTAGCTCATCTGTTTTTTTAAGCAGTTCTTCGACAAAGCTTGACTCGCCTGCTTGCTGTATTTGTGGACTTTGAGCCTGAGAAGCAAAGTGGTTTTGTGAGTTTGTCTGCGTTTGGTGGCTAGCTTGAGGAATGAAATTTTCACCCTTTTGCCCAAAATTTTGCTCACTTAGCTCTTCACTAAGATTATTTTCTTCTATCAATACAGGAGCACTATCTGCGGCTCGCTCTCCAACTCCAAGTACTTTAAATCTGTAATTTTCTATAAAGTGAGCCGGAGAAGTTTCACTGGTTATTACACTGCTTTTCATTCTATCATCTCATCTGCTTCGCCGACTTGGAACACACCTTGATCAGCTAGAGTTTGCACTGTCTCCACTATGCGTCTTTGAGCCTCTTCAACATCTTTTACACGCACCGCACCAAGATATTGCATCTCCTCTTTAAAGGCTTCTGCTGCACGCTGAGACATATTTGATAAAAATTTATCCTTGATGCCATCGCTTGAGCCCTTAAACGCGACCATGAGGTCTTTTTTATCGACATTTTTAAGAATTTCTCTAATCGCAGTTGCGTTAAGGTTGATAATATCTTCAAAGGTAAACATAAGCTCTTTAATCGTTGTTGCGAGCTTATCATCACTTTGCTCTATGCGTTCGATCGTGCTTTTACTAGCTTTTTGCCCAAGTCTATTAAGCACTTCTGCCACAGCTCTTGGACCGCCAACTTCGACTTTGTATGATGTAAGACTTTCAAGCTTGCCCTCAAGTACGGTTGAAACACGCTTAATTACCGATGGGCTAATATCACCAAGATTTGCCATTCTAATGACAACTTCGCTTCTTAACTCATCTGAGAAAAAGCTAAGCGTTTCAGCAGCACTTGTTGAGTCCATGTGAGCTAGTATTAGCGCTATGGTTTGAGGGTGCTCTTTTATGATAAAGTCTGCAAGCTGTTGTGGTTTTATCTTATCAAGATAGCCAAAGCTTTTTGAGTTTTCCATGCTTTTTGCAAGCTTGTCTAAAATTTTCTGAGCAGCCTCTGGACCAAATGTGCGGTAAAGAATTTCTTTTGCGTACTCTAAACCACCACTTCTCATATATTGATTTGACTGCATTAGCGCGTAAAATTCTTCTAGTACGGCACTTGCGACTTGTTTGTCTATGTTTTTTGCGGTTGCGATATAGCCTGAAATTTCAGTGATGACATCAACATCCATGTGAGAAAATATAAGAGCAGTTGCCTCTTCGCCAAGCTGAATCAGCAAAATAGCAATCTTTTCAGGCATCGATAGATCATCATAAATCATTTTTTGCTTGTCATTTAGCTTTATTGACATCAAATTTCCTTACGCATATTAAAGTCACTGTCATTTTTTACCATATCTTGAAGCAGCATTGCTATCTCTTCATTTCTTTCTGTGATGACCGCTCTCATTTTCTCAAGTAAAACATCGTATTTTAGTTCATCTTCATTAAACTCGCCACTAAGTCCTAGTTGCTCTTCGACCTTTTTGCGAGCAGCTTTAAATTTCTCAAGCGTATCTTCAGCATCTACCTCAATATCCTCAAGGCCATCTTGAACTTGCTCCTCTTCTTCTTTTGTCTCTTCAAGCATCTTTTGCATAAATGGCACAATGACTTTTTTGTAGAAGATGTAGAGCAACAATGCTGCAAAAATATATTTTAGTAGCGGCATAAATGGCACTACATAGTTATTCACAAAGCCATCCATCTTCTCACTAGTGCTTATATCTTTGCCGGTTTTAAACTCAAAGTTATCTAAACTTACTTCATCGCCCCTATTTTGGTTATAGCCAATTGATTGTTTGATTAAATTTGTGATTGACTCTCTTTGCTCTTTGGTAAGTGGGGCAAATTCAAGCTCGCCAGTTGGCTTGCCGTCTTTGTCTTTTTTGCTCTGATAAAGTCCGTCTATAACGACAGCTGCACTTACTCTGTTTATGCTAGCAAACTGCCCTTTGACATTTGTTACTTTCTTTGAAATTTCGTAGTTTGTCTGCTGCGAGCTTTTGTTGTACTGCTCTTTTAAAGTGCTGTCATCTAGCCCTTGAACAGGGCCTATGTTGCTAACCGCACCTGGTACGCCGCCCACTTCATTTGGAGCTGAGCCTTGGCGCTTTTCTTCGATATTGCTCTCGCTTCTTACGACGTTATTTGGGTCATAAACTTCGCTTTTTGTATCTTTTTTGTCAAAGTCAAAGTCAATATTTACCTTTGCTACGACCTTATCTGCTCCGCCCACGATAGGAGCTAGTACATTTACGATCTTTTGCTCGTAATTATTTTCAAACTCACGTTTATAGCGTATCTGCTGAGCTATAGCATCACTATCAAACTCACCATCTTCATCGCCAAGTGCGACGCCATCTTGATTTACTATCTTTACGTTTTCAGTGCTTAAATTTGTAACAGAAGCAGCGACAAGGTTTTTAATACCAAAAATTTGCTTTGCGTTTAGGCTAACGCCTGGCTTTAGCTCAACGACGATAGAAGCTGTTGGTAGTGCTTGTCTTTCAGTAAAGACGCTCTCTTTAGGGATAGCGATACGAACAGTCGCTTTTTGGATAGAAGAAAGACTCTCGATCGTTCTAGCTAGCTCGCCCTCAAGCGCTCTTTGAAATTTTACTCTCTGCTCGGCATCAGTCGCACCAAATTCTTGCTTATCAAAAATTTCAAAGCCGATTTTGCTCTCTTTTGGTATTCCAAGCGTTGCAACAGCGATGCGCTCTTTATAGACATCGCTCGTTGGCACAAGGATAGTGCCTTCGTTTGCTAATTTATATTTAATGCCATCTTTGTTTAGCTGATCAAGTATTAAGGCAGAATCATTTGGGCTAATGTTTTCAAAAAGGACGCTGTAACCTGCAAAATTTTCATTTTTGCTTTTATAAAGTGTTAAAAATACCAAAAATGCCACGACCAAGATGATAGAGCTAGCTGCAACGATTTTTTGCTTTAATGAAAGCTTTTGATAAATTTGACTTATTTGATGAAGTAATGCCTTAAAATCCATATCCCTACTTTAAAATTTGCTTTAACTCTTCAAAAACTCTATCGTTTTGCCATGCCTGACCGATGGTGATTCTCACCGCATTTAAGGCGTAGCTTTTTAGATCTCGCAAAATTATACCCTTTTTTAGCATCTTTTCGCATATCTGGCTTGATTTTGGCTCGTTAAATTTAAAAGTTATGAAATTTGTATAGCTTGGGATAAATTCTATGCCATTTTGCTTTGCAAATTCTTCATATCTCTTCATTTGCTCGAAGTTATTTTGCATGGTTTGCTGCACAAACTCATCATCTCCAAGTGCTACTATCGCAGCTCTTAAGCTTAGAGTTGTGATGTTAAACGGAGCTCTTAGTTTTGAGAGAGCACCTATGATCTCTTCATTTGCCACGCCATATCCAACGCGCATGCCACCAAGTGCGTAGGCCTTTGAGAAAGTACCAAGATAGATGGCATTTTTAAATTTTACCACCTCGCTTGGCTTTATCTCTTTTTTGCTATCTTTAAATTTTGCAAATTCATTGTAGGCACAATCAAGCACAACAAGCGTATTTTCATCAACGCTTTTTATAAATTTAAAGACCTCATCTGCGTCCAAACACTCACCTAATGGGTTATTCGGCAAGCAAAGAAAGATGACAGAAATTTCATCTTTATGCGCGTTATAAATTTCTAAAAACTCGCTCAAATTGTGCTCTACACTCTTTGTGCGATAAATTTTTGCTCCGGTTTGCTTTGCATAAATTTCATACATCGCAAATGTCACGCCAGCCATCAAAACGCCACTTTGCTTATTTGCCTTTGCGTGGAGTGCATACTCTATGATCTGATCACTTCCAGAGCCGATGATTAGATTTTTGCTAGTTACGCCAAATTTCTTAGCCAGTCCCTCTTTTAGCTCAAAGTAGCTATCGTCTGGATAGAGATGTGCGTTTTTAGCGACCTCTTTTAGTCCCTCTTCTACGCGTTTGCTCGTACCAAAAGGGTTTTCGTTGCTAGCTAGCTTGATTACATCTTTTGCCTCGATGCCAAACTCTCTAACTACAAGCTCAATCGGCTTTCCAGCCTCGTAATTAACTAAATCATCTAAAAAATCATTAAACTTCATTACTCTTCTCCGTTTAAATAACTTCCTAACCAGCTTATCTCAGCACCGCTCTCTTTTGCGAGTTCAAAGGCATTTTGTACCTTCTCATCGTCGATATGCCCTTCAAAATCAAGATAAAACATTGACTTAAATTCGCGCTGTTTTATAGGGCGTGACTCAAGTTTTGTGATATTAATATTTTCATTTTTAAAGATAGAAAGCAGATCGGCAAGACGTCCTGGACTGTGATCAGTCTTTGCAAGGATCGAAGTTTTTGAGTTTTCAACTCTTGCATTTTTAAAATCGCTTAAAATCAAAAATCTCGTTCTATTTGCCATATTGTCTTCAATCGTCTCATAAACGATCGGCACATTATAAATTTTTGCTGCGATCTTTGAGCAAATGGCGGCTGAGTTTCTATCCATTGATGCCATGTATGCAGCTGCTGCGGTTGATTTTGCTGGGACAAATTCAATTTCATTTAGCATATGATCTTCTAAAAATTTACGGCATTGATTATACCCTTGCGGATGTGAATAAATTCGCTTTATCTCTTTTAAATTTTCATTTATGCTAACAAAGCTGTGGTGGATATCCACATAAAGCTCAGCAACTATTTTTATATCACTAAATTTACTCAAACAATCAAGCGTAGCGCCAACAGCACCTTCAGTATTGTTTTCAATAGGCACAACGCCGTATTTTGCCTCTTTTTGAGCTAGCTTGATAAAAACCGCCTCAATGGTCGCAAGTGGCAGATAAGAACTCATTGCACCAAATCTACTCTGAGCCGCCTGATGCGTGTAAGTGCCTTCAGGTCCTAGATAGACGATCTTTTGAGGCATCTCTAAATTTCTACTTACAGCAAAAATTTCAAGATAAATGGCTTCAATAGCAGCTTTATTTAAAGCTTTGTCTTTGCTAAGGCTAGTTAAGCGGTTTATGATAGCTCGCTCACGCTCAGGACGATATATAGGCGTTCCGCTAGTTTGTTTTAGCTTACCGATCTGCTCAACAAGCTTCATTCTCTCATTTAGTTTATTTAAGATGAGATCATCGATCGCATCGATCTCTTTTCTAAGCTCATTTAGCTCTTGCATCAGCGCTCTCCAAAAATTCTCTCTCAAGTGCCACGACATCTTCAAAGCTCTCACGTCTTCTTATAAGTCTGTCTTTGCCATCAAGCACGCAAACTTCAGCGGCTCTGTTTCTTGTGTTGTAGTTTGAGCTCATGCTAAAACCATAAGCTCCAGCACCTTTTACAACGATAATATCGCCACTATTGCACTCTGGCAACTCTATATCTTTTGCTAAAAAATCGCCACTTTCACAAACTGGACCAACCACGTCGCATGGGCCTAAATTTTTATCCTTGCCACAAACAAAAATTTCATGATGAGCACCATAAAGGCTTGGTCTTATAAGATCATTCATCGCGCCATCAGTGATGACAAATCTCTTTTTGCCATTAAATTTTTCATATAAAACGCTTGCAACAAAGTAGCCAGCATTACCTACGATAAAGCGTCCTGGCTCGCATACGATAGTCACGTCTTGGCCTTTTAGTGCAGCTAAAATTCCTTGAGCATAGTCGTATAAATTTATCTCTTTTTCATCGTTATAAATGATACCGAGTCCGCCGCCAACATCGAAAAATTTGATATCTATCTCAAGTGCTCTTAGCTCTCTTAAAAGCTCGCTAACGATCTTTGCAGCGTCTATTATCGGGCTTAGCGAGGTTAGCTGCGAGCCGATGTGAAAATGTATGCCAGTTGGCTCAAGAGAGTCTGAAGCTTTAGCGTGAATATACATTTTTTTGGCTGTTTCAGCATCAACGCCAAATTTATTTTCATTTAGCCCTGTCGAGATATATGGGTGAGTTTTTGCATCGACACCTGGATTTACTCTAATGCTAATTCTTGCCTTTAAGTTTAGCCCTTTTGCGATCTCCTCAAGCCTTAAAAGTTCAGCAAAACTCTCAACATTTATGAGTAAAATTTCATTTTTTAAAGCCTCTTTTAACTCTTCATCGCTCTTGCCAACACCGCTAAAAATGATCTGATATCTCTTTGCGCCTGCTAAAAGTGCTCTTTTTACTTCGCCAATGCTAACACAATCAAATCCAGCTCCAAGGTCGGCTAGAAATTTCAAAACACTTAGATTTGAGTTTGCTTTCACCGCATAACAAATGAGAGATTTTCTAGCAAAAAATGCATTCTTTAGTGCTTCATAGCGGTTTTTTATGTGGTTAAAATCATAAATGTAAAGTGGGGTTTTGTATCTACGTGCAAGCTCTTTAAAATCCATAAAATAGCCTTTATTAAAATGGCTTGATTTTACAAAAAGCTTGCCAAAATTTGGCTTAACGATGCGATTTTATGAGATAAATGGCGTATGCAAAAAGTAAAATGACCGGTAAAACTATACCAATCTCTGGCAAGATTACAGAAGTTTGTGCAAATTTTGCAAGAATAAAGAGAAGCCCCCAAACGACAAGAGTTATCACAACAAAGATAAAAGTCGAAAGTGCAAGATTAAAAAATCTACCAGTTACAGGCAAATGATAGTAAAAAATGAGCAACAAAAATGGTGCAAAAAATGGTGCGATAGCAAGGTTGTAAAAAGCTGTTTTTGCGCTATCAAGGCCGATGCCTTCATTCTTAAATGTCTTTATAAAATTTATCGCATCTGGGATATTAAATTTTGAGTTTTCAACACTAGCAGCGCTTTCAATACTCTTTGGCTTAAAGCCTTTTAATGCATCTAAGCTCTCGCTTTGTATTTTATTAAAACCAGCCTCGCCAAGCTCTAAAATTTGCGGCAAAAGAGTTTGATTAACATCTTTTAAGATCCATTCATTGTCTTTAAAATTAGCATGATTTGCAAATGTAGTTGAGAGTAAATTTGTGCCATTTATCTCAAAAATTCTAACATCATTTGCTATTTGATTAACAGAATTTAGCTCTTTTATATAGATAAATTTGCCTTCAAACTTTAAAAACGAATCATTTGTGCTTTTTGAAAAAGCCGTATTTTTAGCGATACTTTTTTGATAGTCGTGCGCATAGGCAAATGGAGTAAAATTTAAGCCAACATAAAAAATAGTTACAAAAAGTGCAATAAAAAATGGTGGAAAAATTAGACTATTTTTACTAATACCAAGTGCATAAAAGCTGATTAGCTCGTTTGATCTGACCATATTTACATGTAAAATAATGAGTGCAAAAATGAGCGAAAGTGGCAAAACGTATCCAATAGCACTAAGCGATGTAAGCCCAACATAAAGGAGCTGAAGGTTTGCAGATGGTGGCAGATCTTTTAAATTTGTAAGTAGGTCGATACCAACATAAAATAGTTCAAGCGCTAAAAATACGATAAGAAAAGATTTTATATAGACCCAGCCAATGTATCTGGCGTATAGTTTCATTTGATAAGACCTTTTTTTACTGTAAATTTTTGTGAAATTTCATTGATATCACTCTTTAGTAGCTCGCAAACTGCATTTTTTGTGTAGGCTAAAATTTCATCTAAAACCTTTTTCTCCTCATCACTAAACTCTCCAAGAACAAAATTTTTAGCATCACCAAGGTGCCCAATGCCAACACGCACCCTTTCGTAGTCATTGCCTATTAGTCCATCGATCGATTTTATGCCGTTATGGCCGCCGCTACTGCCGCCTTTTTTAAATTTAACTGCACCAAAACTAAGATCAAGGTCATCGTGTATTACGATTATTCTATCTGGTTTATAAAAATCTTTGACCGCTTTTACACTTTGTCCCGAGAGGTTCATAAAGGTTGTTGGTTTTAGCAAGATAATGTCGTTAAATTTAAAAACTTCGCCTTGGAATTTGGCTGAGCTAATATCTTTGTAATTTGAGTCTTTTAGGAGGTCTATAAGCATAAAGCCTATATTGTGTCTAGTGTTTTCATATTTGGGGCCGGGATTTCCCAGCCCCGTTATTAGTGTCACAAAAGCCCTTTTTATTTAGCTTTAATAACTCCAAGTACCGCAACACGGTCAGCGTCTACAATAGTAACGCCTTTAGGAGCTGTGATATCACGAACCAAAATAGTATCGTCGATGTCAAGTTTGCTTACATCAACGTCAAATGAATTTGGTAAATTTTCAGCTGTACATTTTACGCAAAGACGTCTTTTTGATTGGATCAAAACGCCCTTATTTTTAAGACCAATAGGTGTTCCAACTGGCTTAACTGGGACCATATATTTTGATAAAACGCCTGGAAGTGCTACTTTTAGATCTACGTGTTTAAGATCGCTTGTAACAACATCTCTTTGGTAATCAACAATAACGACATTATAAACTTTTCCGCCTACTTTTACATCAAAAGCAAGGCTCTCTTTTTTGCGTGCTTCTTTAATAAAGTCATTTACTTTAAAAGCAGCTGCAACATTCTCTAATCCCTTGCCATAAATGTTGGCGATTAGATAACCATCTCTTCTCAAAGCCTTTGCAGACTTTTTACCGATACTCTCTCTAACGATACCCTCTAACATCGTTTTCCTTTCATAAAAAAATAGGTGCTGATTTTATCCAATGCTTTATAAATTTCACATAAATCTTGTTTAAGAATGATCACTTTTACTGTTTGTGTATTAGCTTGGACTTCTTTGTCTAAAGTGATTTCATAATATCATCAAATGCTGATACAAACTGCTTTAAGCCATCGCTTAATAAATCTTTATAAACGACATTTATATCTATCTCATTATTTTTTATAATCTGGAAAAAGCTTGAGATATTTTCTTTACTAGGCACATTTTTTGCCTCTGCTTTTTCTTTTATAAATTCTTTTATCGTCTCTATTGGTGCTGTATTTATAGAATTTTTATACATTAGCTCTCTAACGTAATAATCCTCTCTTAAACTACCGCCTTTTACGCCTGTGCTTGCAAAAAGCGTTCTTACATTTTCTAGTCCAAAATCTTCAATAAGGTGATATATATTTGCAGCATTCATTATGCCAATTTGTCCCGTTGGCAAGCTCTTTGCAGCCATAACCTCATCAAGCTTTCTATCAAATCTACTTACAAAAACACTTATCACACCTTTTGGCATAGTAGTATCTATAAAGCGACTTGCGTAAGCCTTACTACCTTCTTTAAATGCTTCAAGACAGTTTTTAGCCTGATCTGGTGAAAATATAAGCGTAGCATTTACGCTAATCCCCCTTGCCATAAGCGCGCTCATCGCCTCATAACCATCTTTTGTAGCTGGAATTTTTATCATAACATTTGGCATTGATATTAGATTATGAAGCCTAATACCTTCTTCTATCGTTGCAGCTGTATCGTCGCTTAAATTTGGATCAACCTCAATGCTTACAAAGCCATCATCGCCGTTTGCATAATTTCTTAACATTTTACATGCTGCGATTTTTATATCTTGAGTAGCCAAAATTTCATAAAGATCTTTTGGATGGCGTTTATTGCTAGCTTCTATTATCTTTTTATAAGCAGGTGAAGCAAATGCTGTTTTAAAAATAGCTGGGTTGCTTGTAGCACCATTTATAACATTATTTTCCAATAAAGAGTTAAATTCGTTTTGTAAAAAATTTCTCTCTATAAAATCACACCAAAGAGAGAATTTAGCTTCGTTGTCATACATTAATTTCTACCTTATAAATTTTAAAATTTCACGCAAGTCTTTAACATCAACACAATGTGTCGCTTCTTTTTTTAAGATATCTTTTGCACAAAATGCAATGCTAAGGTCGCACTTTCTAAACATCGATATGTCATTGGCCCCGTCCCCAACACACATTATCTCGTCCTTGCCTAAATTTAATAGTCCACACAAGCGGTCAATCATATCTCCCTTTGAACTACTAAACATCATCTCTCCGCCAACTTCACCACTTAAAATTCCATCTTTATGATGCAAGATATTTGCAAAATTTGCATCAAAATTAAGTTTTTTTTGCATTACATCGGTTGCATTGTGAAATCCACCACTAAAAACCACAACCTTAATATCTTTTTGCTTTAGAGCTTTTATCAGCTCGCCAGCTCCTGGCATTATGGGTAAATTTTTGCAAATTTCATTTACTTTTAAAAGTGGCAATCCTTTTAAAAATTTTACTCTTTTTGTAAGACTTTCAAAAAAATCAAGCTCACCGTTCATCGAACGCTTAGTTATATTAGCTACCTCTTCGCTAGCATTATTAGCGGCGGCGAGAATATCTATCGTCTCGCCGTCCATTATTGTAGAGTCAAAATCAAAAACACAAAGTTTTATCAAGCTATACCCTAAAAATCACGTTTTAAAAGGCTTTCGACCTTCAAGATCGTAAGAATATTTTGGTCACGCTTTCCGATACCATAAATCATGCCTTTGTCTTTTACTAAAGTCTCTGGTGGCGGATCGATCCTGTTACGGTCTATTCTGATAGCCTCCGTCAAGCGGTCTATCACAAAGCCAGCGATATTATCCGCATCTTTCATAACGATATATCTTGTGCTTGGGCTTTGTTTTGTAACATTTAGTGAAAAACGCTTACGCAAATCAATAAGCGGAATAACATTTCCACGTAGGTTAAACACACCAAGAACGTAATCAGGCACACTAGGAACACGTGTGTATTCAATAGGTTTGATTATCTCTTGAATATTTAAAATAGGTATTGCGTACTCTTCCTCACCGACAACAAATCCTACTAGCTGAACTATATCCTCATTATTTTTTAACTCAGGACCATTCATTTGCTGTTTTTGCTTGCTTAAAACTTGATTTAGTTTATTGTTCATCCCTTACCCCTAAGCTAATTTTATATTCTTTCTAACGACATTTTCTAAGTACTCGGCTGAATATGGTTTTGTAATATACTCAGTCATTCCAACTTCTACGCCACGCAACCTATCTGTTTTTGACGTCCTTGATGTAACAGCGATAAGTGGTAAATTTCTATACTTAGAGTATTTTCTAATTTCGCCAGCTAGTGTATATCCATCCATTCTTGGCATCTCAATATCTATCAAAATCGCATCAAAGGAGTGTTCTCCGGATTTTACGATATTTAATGCCTCAACACCGTTTGTGGCTTCTATTATCGTTACCCCAGTTGGTTCAAGCGCTTTTTGCATGATAGTTCTATCCATTTTTGAATCATCAACTATCAAGACTTTATAATCGCTTGGTTTTTCCTTTGCTTTTGTGCTATCTTCTATTTCGGCTCTAATATCTACCTTGATATCTTTTGCCATCTCCATCATAGCACCAACGTCAATAATCAATGTCACACGGCCATCACCTCTAATAGTCGCACCGGCAATACCTGGGATATTTTGTAAATAATCGCCCATTGATTTAATAACAATCTCTTCTTGTCCAACCAAAGTATCGACGATAATACCTAGTTTTGCTTCAGCAACACCGATTATTACGACATAAGTTTGATCTCCACCATCAAATGCTTTTTCTACACCAAATACATCAGAGAGTCTAACAAGAGATAAGACTTCATCTCTTAGCCTTAGTACATTTTTGCCATCGATCGTGTAGATATCATCAATCGGCACGCGAACAGTTTCAAGAACGCTAGCAAGTGGAATAGCATAAAATTCTTCTTGCGTTCCAACAAGTAGCGACTGAATAATCGCAAGCGTGAGTGGAATTTTAAGCTTCATAACCGTGCCTTTTCCAACTTCACTTTCAATATCAATGATACCATTTAGCTTTTCAATATTTGTCTTAACAACGTCCATACCAACACCACGACCAGATACGTTTGTAACCTTTGCTGCAGTTGAAAATCCTGGTCTAAAGATAAGGCCAAATGCCTCTTTTTCGCTCATCGCATCAGCTTCGCGCTCAGTGATGATGCCTTTTTCTATCGATTTAGATTTAAGCATGTCAGCATCTAAGCCTTTACCATCATCAACTATCTCAACAACGATGTGGTTGCCTTCATTGTAAGCTTTTAGCTGAACAAGGCCTTTTTCTGGCTTACCTGCTGCCTTTCTTGTCTCAGGATCCTCGATGCCGTGATCGCATGAATTTCTGATGATGTGAACTAGTGGATCGCCGATCTCTTCTACGATTGACTTATCAAGTTCAGTCTCTTCACCTGAAATTTCAAGATCGATTTGCTTACCAAGATCGCGACTAAGATCGCGTATCATACGTGGGAATTTATTAAAGACTTTTGCTATTGGAAGCATTCTTGTCTTCATAACTGCAAGCTGAATATCAGTCGTTACCAAGCTTAGACTTGAGACTACTTGATTTAACTCTTCAAGGAATTTCTCACCCTCATATCTCTCTTCCACGTCATCATAAATTTTTAATAATCGGTTTTTACCAAGAACAAGCTCACCAATTAGGTTCATTAAGTGGTCAAGTCTTTTTACCTCAACACGTATAGTTTGTTCCTGAGCTACTGCACCGCTACTTGCCGCTGGGACCTTCTTATCTCCGTCTTTTTCTTTGCTCTCTGCTTTTGCAGCTGGAACTGAAGTGCTACTTGCAGCTGGGGCTATCTCGCTAGGAGATTTTGGAGCTATACCTTTTGAAGCACGCCTTGCTTGATCCTCAGCCTTTCTAACCTTTAAGAGTCTTTCTATCTCAGCTTCAACTTCTGAATCACTTAGCTTTGAAAGCTCAGCATCACTTATCTCTGATGCCTCTTCGGCAGGCGCGGCTGGCTCTGGCTCTTTTGCCGGTTCTGATGCTGGCTCAGCTACTGGCGTGGCAGGAGCTTCAGGAGCTGCTGCTGGAGCCTCACCTTCAGAAATTTGAGTAAGTCTTGCGCAAATGTTTTTAATATCAATGCCAGCAGCTGTATCATTTCCATGATCTCTAATGCTGCTTAACAAACCTTTCATCATATCAACAGACTCAAGAACTACGTCCATAATGTCTGGAGTGATCTTTAGCTCGCCTTTTCTAGCTTTATTTAAAACATCCTCCATATGGTGAGTAAGCTCTGTTAAAACATCAAAATTTAAAAAGCTTGAGCTACCTTTTACTGTGTGAGCAACACGGAAAATTCTATTTAATAATTCCAAATCTTCAGGGTTTGACTCAAGTTCAACAAGGTCATGATCTATCTGCTCAATAAGTTCGAAAGCTTCTATTAAAAAGTCTTCCATTATTTCTTTCATATCATCCATGTTTCACCTCATTTTGCAGATTTAGAATGTGCTTCAATAACTTTTAGCACTTCTTGATAAAATATGCTTGCATCAAATTTTGTAAGATACGCCGCACCACCAGCTTCTTTGCTCTTGATTTCGCTAAAATCATTACTCAATGAGGAGTTAAATACTATTGGTACTTCTTTAAATCTTTCATCGTTTTTAAGAGTTGAAGCAAAGCGGTATCCATCCATCTGTGGCATTTCGATATCACTTAAGATAACTCTAAGCTCTCTTGATAAGTTATCTCCATATCTTTGATAAAGCTCTTCCATTCTCTCCAAGCCCTCAACGCCGTTTTTGGCCTCAACTACGCTAAGCCCCATCTTCTCAAGTGCGTCTTTTACTAGTTTTCTAGCAGTCGAGCTATCATCTAAAACTAAAGCAGCACCTTTTAATTTTTGATCGTCTGTTACATCAAAATCGATCTTTGGTGAGTAAATTCCAAGCTCTTCTACTATGCTTTCAAGATCAAGAATAAGTAAAACTTCATCATTTTCTATTCTTGTTACACCTGTTATTTTGCCTTTATCTAAAGCGCCAGAACCTGAAGCAAAATTTGCAGGCTCGATATCTTTCCAGCTTATACGCCTGATCCTTTTTGCCTCATGGACGATAAAACCGATCAAAATACCACTAAACTCAGCAATAATAACACGTGGCTTTATAACTACGCCTTCGGTTGGCTCGATAATATTCATCCATCTTGCCAAATTTATGACAGGGATCACCACGCCCCTTAAATCAAAAATTCCCTCGATATACTCGGGAACGCCAGGAAGCTCTGTAAGATTTGGCATCTTAATGATCTCCCGCACCTTTGCGACATTGACTCCGTATATTCCTTCATATACTTTGTTTTCGGTCTTTTTAAAGATACGAAAATCAACAAGTTCCATCTCGTTTGAGTCCGTTTTTAGTACGTTATCTCCAAACATCAATGTCCTTTCAAACTCATTTTGAGCAAATTTAATTTTTGCTGGGCGTATTCTACAACA
The DNA here is from genome assembly GCF_003048555.1 of Campylobacter concisus. Taxonomy (GTDB): domain Bacteria; phylum Campylobacterota; class Campylobacteria; order Campylobacterales; family Campylobacteraceae; genus Campylobacter_A; species Campylobacter_A concisus_AO. The sequence continues at coordinate 27,808 of NZ_PIRR01000003.1, forward strand.
AAATAACTTTGCTCGCATGCAAAACAAGGTAAATTTATATAAAACTTATCGTAAATGTTAAATTGCTCGCCTTGATGATAGTGTCCTTCTATCACAATGCCGGCCTTATATCCTTGCAAATGCTTGCTCATTAGCTCCTTAAAATTAGGAATTTTATAGTCTAAATTTTTCTTAGTAAGTTTGGCTAGTATCGCTTTTGATATTTTAAAATTTAAAAATTTATCCAAAGCATTCATAAATTTTAAAAACCATTTTACTCGCAAAAATCTAAGCGCGTATTTATCTACAAAAGGTAAGAATATATCGCCATGCGCGATCTGAACGCGTTCTTCATTGATCGTTTTGAAATTTGCTGGCTGATCGTAAATATCATAAACCCTAACTCTTTTATAACGCAGCATCTCACGCCCATCCCAAATTTCTCTTGTTTTATTAAATAAATTTGAAAGTCTAAAATCGTGGTTGCCCTCGAAGTAAACAATTTCTACCTTTTGTGAAATTTTATTTATAAGGCTTAAGTGCTCAGAGTAAAATTCTCTTGTATATTCGCCCTCGCCCGTTAGAAAGTCAAACATATCGCCTAACAAAAAAATTTGTGGCGGCTCTTTGATATCACCACTATCAATGGCTCTTAAAAATTTCAAAAAGCCATTTCGGTTTACGTTTTCATGTGCATCAGCTAAAAAGATCGCGCCCTCTTTTATAACGGGGGCATATAGATATTCGCTCAAATTTTACCTTAATTAAAAATTAGCAGAGCCAAAAAGCAGTTTCTAGCTCTTTGCATCATCTTTTTAGTCAAATTTTATAGGCTTGTAGCAAATTTTTACGATCTCAACGTCGCTTCTGCCTTTTGGTAAATTTAGCACTACCTCATCGCCCTCAGCCTTACCCAAAAGCTGCTTTGCAAGAGGTGAGTTTATCGAGATATAGCCTTTATCGATGTCGCTTTCACTAATGCCAACTATCGTATATGTATGCTCTATTTCGGTCTCTTCGTCCATTATCGTCACACTCGAGCCAAATCTAACTCTATCGTGCTCATAGCTACTTGGATCGATCACTTCGGCATTTGCAAGAAGCGAGCCTAGCTCTGCTATCCTAGCGTCTATAAAGGCTTGCTTCTCTTTTGCTGCATGATACTCAGCATTTTCTTTTAGGTCACCGTGACTTCTTGCGATATCTATCTCAGTTACGATTTGAGGGCGTTGCACCAGCCTTAGATCCTTTAGCTCAGCTTCTATCTTTTCATATCCGTGCATTGTCATTGGTTCACTCATTTTTTACTCCATATTCTTTAAAATTTTTACTACGTTTTTGCTGCTGCCATGCCCTAAATAAGCCCTTAGTTCATCACAGCCTTTTAAGAATTTCTGCCTATCGCAGCTCTCATAAGCTCTTAGCAAATTTTCAGCCGTTGCAAACTCTTGGATAAACTCCTCATGAAGCGGCTCTTTGCCCATGAAATCAAACATTATATTTGCAAGTCCAGCGTGCTTGATCTTTACAAATTTTCTAGCTATAAAAATATCTATGGCTTTTGCCTTGTAAGCTAGCACAAATGGCGTGCCAATGAGCGCTGCCTCAAGCGTAGCCGTGCCTGAGCAAACAAAGGCAAAATCGCTCTCATACAAAGCTTCAGGCGTATTTAAGACGATATCAAAATCGCTTACATCGCCATAAATTTCACCCACTTTATCAAGCAAAAATGGTGGCACGACAAGCAGTCTTTTTGCCTCAATATTCTTAGCAAGCTCTCTATAAACTGGCATAAGTCTTGAAATCTCTGACCTTCTAGAGCCTGGCAAAAAAGCCACTTTGCCACTGCTACTTAGGCTAGTTTTTTTAAGCTTTATCTCATCCATCAAAGGATGTCCCACGTAGGTCGATCGGCTATAAAATTTCGCATCAAATGGCAGGATCGAAGCCAGGTTGTCACAGTACCTCTCCACTACGCTCACTCTTTTTGGCTTCCACGCCCAAACTTGAGGCAAGATATAGTATGTCACGGCCGTCTTTGCACCAGCCTTTTTTATCGCCTTTGCAAGTGGCAGATTAAATGCTGGGCTGTCTATTAGCAGCACTGCATCAGCCTCTTTTGCCATCTGGCTCATCACTTTTATCGCCTTTTTTGCTTTGAAAATGAGCGGCAAAACCTCGACAAAGCCCATCGCTGAAAATTCGCTACTTTTCATATATGGCGTGCCAAGCTCTTCGCTAAAAATTCCCATAAGCTCAAATTCGCCCTCGAAATTTTTCAAAATTTCTTTTAAATGCAAATTTGCCGATGGCTCAAGAGCGGAGACTAAAATTTTCATTTACACACTTTCATCAGGTCTTTTTTTGGGGGCATTATACGCAAAAATTCTTTAAAATTTTAAGAAAGCTGTGATAAAATCCAACCCTTTAAAGGATAAAATTTGAAAGAAATTTTGATAACAAATGACGATGGATTTGAGGCGACTGGCTTACTTGCTTTAAAAGAAGCTTTAAGTGAGCTAGACGGCGTGAACGTCACGATCGTAGCTCCAAGCTCTGAAAAATCAGCCTGCGCTCACTCTTTGACGCTCACAAGGCCACTTAGATTTATAAAACTTGATGATAACTTTTTTAAACTCGATGACGCAACGCCAAGTGACTGCGTCTATCTCGCACTTCACGCACTTTATAATAAAAAGCCAGATCTAGTGATAAGCGGCATAAATCACGGAGCAAATTTGGGCGAAGATATAACCTATTCTGGTACGTGTGGAGCGGCGATGGAGGGGGTTTTGCAAGGCATTAGAAGTATCGCTTTTTCGCAGTTTTATGCAAACAACTCGCTGAATGAACTTGGCTTTAATCTAGCAAAAGAGGTGGTGAAATTTATCGTACCAAAGGTGCTAGAGGATGAAATTTCGCTAAATCAAAGAGAATTTCTAAATGTAAATATCCCAGCCGTGACAAGCAAAAATTTCAAAGGCTACACCGTCGTCCCAGCTGGCAAACGCACCTACGCCACACATGCTACGCTTAATCGCAACCCAAGAGGTATCGAGTACTACTGGCTTGGAAACGCTGCACTTGAATACGAAAAGGGCGAGCCTAGTGACATCAGCAAGGTAAATGATGGCTTTGCCACGATAACGCCCATAAAACTAAATATGACTTCATACGAGAGTTTGGAGAGCTTAAAAGGGAAATTTGATGCAAAATGATAGATTTACGAGGACAAGATGGCTCTTTGGCGAGGATGGTTTTAGCAAGCTTCAAAGCGCAAAAGTGCTAGTTTGTGGAGCTGGTGGTGTGGGTGGAATGTGCGTAGATGCGCTTGCTAGAAGCGGGGTTGGGAGCATCACGCTGATCGATAAAGACACCTTTGATATAACAAATCAAAATCGCCAAATTTACAGCGAAAACATTGGTGGCATAAAGGTAGATGAGTTTGCCAAAATTTATCCTTGTATCACGCCTATTCAGACGCTGATTACGCCTGAGTTTATTGCTGGATTTGACTTTAGTAAATTTGACGTGGTGATCGATGCGATCGATGATATCACTGCTAAGATCGCCCTTGCAAATGCGGTAGATCCTAGCAAATTTATAGCCTCTATGGGTGGTGCAAAAAGGATCGATCCAACCAAGATAAAGGTGGCTAGCGTGTGGAAAACCTCGGTCGATCCACTAGCTAGAAAATATAGATATGAACTCAAAAAATCAGGCTTTAGCGGTAAATTTGATGTGGTCTTTTCAACAGAAGAGCCACTTTGCAAACAACTTGGCAGCTTCATGGGTGTGACTGCTTGCTTTGGGCTAAATTTAGCCTCACTAGCTGTTAAAAAGATAGTTGGGTAGTAAGTCAAAAAATTTGTTCTCTGAGCAAAATTTTAAATTAAAGCTGGTATTTTGTGGCTATAAATTTAGTAGTCTGCTATGGCGAGTGTAATATTTTAAAATTTACAAAATGGCTTGATTAAATTTGCAATTTTTTATTCGAAAGAGAGGCAAGGGGACTTAATTTTACTTCTCAGGCTCGCAACTGCGTGGTAGACGCGAAGTCCATCCCCTTGTCCCCCTCCTTTTTTTAAGAAATCCCCCAAATCCCTCGCACATTCAAGAGGCATACACTAGTGCTTTACACTGCATGCGGTCTAAACCTTATCAAATTTTAAAAATTTACGAGCGGGCATATCACGCTTATAAATTTAGTGGCGAATATTTATGAGCCCTAAAATTAGTAAGTTGCTAAGGTGAGTGAGTAAGATTTTAAAATTTGCAAAGATAGTAAAATTCTATTTTTTAAATAAGGACTTTAAATTTTAAAAATTTATATATTTTTTGGATTAAATTTAAAATAGCCAGCTGCAAATTTAGCAGCCGGCTAAAATTTTAGTTTTTATGTATGCGAAGGTAGCTATTTAGTGCGCCAACATAGGCTTTTGCGCTTGCCATCATAGTATCTATGTCAAGTCCATGGCCTATTACAGCCGTTTTACCCTCAAACTCGACCTTTACATCAACCTTTGCAAGTGCATCCTTGCCTTGAGAAACAGACGCCACTTTATAGTCTTTTAGCGTGCCGCTAATGCCACTAATACGATCAACCACCTTAAATATCGCATCAGCAGTACCATTTCCTAGAGCTGAGTCGCTAATAATCTCATCATTGTGTTTTATACTAATTGAAGCACTCGCAAGGCTTCCGCCGCTACTTTGAAGAAGAGCCGTAATCTCATAAGCTTGTGGAATTTTTGTAATCTCTTCAGCCACAAGAGCCCTAATATCATCATCAAATATCTCTTTTTTCTTATCAGCTAGCTCTTTAAATTTTTCAAAAGCCTTATTAAGAGCATCGCTATCAAGGTCAAATCCAAGGCTAGCAAGCTTATCTTTAAACGCGTGGCGACCGCTATGCTTACCTAAAACAAGGGAATTTTTCTCAAGGCCTATACTCTCAGCGCTAATTATCTCATAGGTCTCTTTGTGTTTTAGCACGCCGTCTTGATGTATGCCACTCTCATGAGCAAATGCGTTTTTACCAACGATAGCTTTGTTTGGTTGAGGCTCAATGCCTATAATACTAGCAATCAGTCTTGAAGTTGGATAAATTTCTTTTGAGATAATGTCTGTATAAAATGGAGCAAAGACGTCTTGGCGAGTTTTAATAGCCATCACGATCTCTTCAAGCGCAGCATTTCCGGCGCGCTCACCTATGCCATTTATCGTGCCTTCGACCTGCCTTGCACCAGCTTTTATGGCCGCTAGTGAATTTGCTGTAGCCATGCCTAAGTCATTGTGATTATGCACAGATATTATGGCTCTATCGCCTACAAATTTTACTATTTCACTAATGCGAGCAGTTATCTCTTCAGGATATAAATAACCAACTGTATCAGGAATATTTAAAGTTTTTGCACCCGCATTTATGGCAGCATCACAAATTTCTTTTAAAAAGCTCATTTCACTTCTACAAGCGTCCTCGCAGCTAAACTCCACATCATCGCAAAAAGTTTTTGCGTATTTTATAGACTCGACTGCACGTTTTATTACTTCATCTGGGCTCATTTTTAGCTTGTACTCCATATGAATTGGGCTTGTTGCTATAAATGTATGAATTCTCTTATTTTTAGCTGGAGCCAATGCCTCGCCAGCTGCCTTGATATCACGCTCAACTGCACGTGCAAGAGAGCAAACCGTGATATTTGAGGCTTGCTTTGCTATTTGATTTACCGCATCAAAGTCCCCTGGGCTTGCTGCTGCAAATCCAGCCTCCATAACATCCACACCAAGCCTTTCAAGCTGAAGTGCGATCTGTAGTTTTTCGGCTGTATTCATCGATGCACCAGGGCTTTGCTCGCCATCTCTTAAAGTTGTATCAAAGATTATAATTTTATTCTTATCCATTTTTGTCCTTTTTTATTTTTTTATTTAAATTTTAAATTTGATGAGTTAAGTAAAGAGAAATTTGCTACCTAAGTAGCAGCAGTAGAGAGTTTTTGATTTCGATTTTAGGTAAAAATTTACGTGATTTTATGACGCCATTTTCACTCATTCGCTCTCCTTTTTTTTGGAATTTTTACTAAACATTATAGTAGCTCTTACTATACCATAAAGCATATAGATGCTCATAACCAAAGTCGCACTTTCAAATGGATATAGATAAAGCATCGAAAATGCAACTACAAGAGCTACTAAAATTCTTATCACATGGGTTTGTTTTAAATTTATTTTTTTAAAGCTTGGATAGCGGATGTTGCTAACCATTAAAGCTGCCAAAGTAGCTTCAAGTAACATCAAGCACCACTCAAATCCCTCTAAAAAAGTATAGTCAATATAAATTCCAACCCAAAGTACGCTCACAATAGCTGCTGATGGAATAGGAAGCCCGATAAAAACATTTGGCTCATATGTGCCAGTAGTGACATTAAAACGAGCAAGCCTAATAGCTCCAAAAACTACAAACATAGCAGCTATAAGTGCTCCGAATCTGCCAAAATTTTTACCAATAGTCAAATAAAATAAAATCGCTGGCGCTACACCAAAAGCAACAAGATCTGCAAGACTATCAAACTCTACGCCAAATTTGCTAGTTGTCTTTGTAAGTCTAGCCACACGTCCATCAAGTCCATCTAAAATAAGCGATAAGATTATATAAATAATGGCTTTAAAATAGTTACCTTGAATAGATGAAATAATGCTAATAACACCCAAAAAAGCACTAGCTGCTGTAAATAAATTTGGCAAGATATACATTAGTTGCATCTTTTGTATGTTATTCATCTCTTTTTCCCTCTTCAAAATATCCCAAAAGTGAAGCAGCCTTTACGCTTTCTCCAACGCTTACACATATTTTAGTCTCTCTTGGTAAGTATAAAATCACCTCACCACTTCCTAAAAAACCAAATTTTCTAGATGCTTTTAGGCTAGTAACATTTGAAATTTCTAAGCTTCGACTGAAAACTCCAGCTATAATTTTCATAACAAATTTTATATTTTCTTTTTCAAAGCGAATAATAGCTCTTTCATTTAAAAATTCTGAAATTTTCATAGCCTGGCATAAGAATAAGCCATGTCTTTTGCGTATTTCAGCTACTTTTATATCACTTACAGCCCTTAATGTGCCAACATCAAAAAAAGATTTTTTTATGACGATCTTAGCTACTTCATTATTATCAAAATTTGAAGCACTAATCTCTTTTATCTTGCCATCAATCGGCGATAGTAAAGCCAATTTATCATCAGAAAATGGCTCTCTCTCAGGATCTCTAAAAAAATAAAGACTCAAAAAGAATAAAATAGCAAAAAATAGCGACAAGATCCCAAACAGCAAAGATAAAACAAATAAAGTTAAAAAAAATAATATAAATTTATATCCTGCTTTCGCGATATAGCCACTCATTTTTATTCCTCTTTTTTGCTCTTATCGTCTTCTTCCATCTCTACGAGTCTGCTCTCTAGATCATTTTCGATCTCATAGTTTTTAATGATCTCTCTAACTCTTTTTCCTTCGATTGTTTCTTCTTCATAAAGTGCTGATACCATATTTTCAATGGCGCCTTTATAAATTTCAAGAAGACCAAGCACAGCTGTATATCTTTCATGAAGAAGTGTTTTTACAAACTCATCAACCTTTTCAGCCATCTTATCACTGTAATCTTTGATGCTTTGACCGCCATTTAAAAACGTAGCACGTTGTTTTTCAAGCACCATAAGACCAGCAACATCACTCATACCATACATACTAACCATAGCTTTTATGATATCAGTCGCACGCTCTAGGTCGTTGCTAGCTCCGGTTGAAATTTCTTTAATAAACACCTCTTCAGCAGCCCTACCAGCCAAAAGCACATCTACTTCTGCTATCAATTCATGCTTTTGCATCATAAATTTATTCTCTTCAGGCGTATTTAGAGTATAGCCAAGTGCCGCAAGACCACGTGGCACGACTGAGACTTTTGTTACCCTTTTTGCACCTTTTGTTAGCTCAGCTATCAAGGCATGACCGCACTCATGATAAGTGACAATTCTTTTTTCTTTTGGATTTACGCGGCGAGACTTTTTCTCAAGTCCAGCAATCGATCTCTCAACAGCCTCCACAAGATCGGCCTGCTCAACAAAGGTCTTTGACTTACGTCCTGCAAGAAGTGCTGCCTCATTTATGATGTTTTCAAGATCAGCGCCAGCTAAACCAGTAGTAAGCCTTGCGATATCTTCGATATTTACATCTTTGCCAATCTTTACATCTTTCATGTGAACTTTTAAGATGTCGCAGCGTCCTTTAAAATCAGGTTTATCAACAAGCACTTGCCTATCAAATCTACCTGGCCTTAAAAGCGCAGCATCTAAAACTTCAGGTCTATTTGTAGCAGCTATAACAATAACTGGTGATTTATCCGCATCAAAGCCGTCCATCTCAGAAAGAAGCTGATTTAGCGTTTGCTCTCTCTCGTCATTGCCGCCCATCGGACCAGAATTTCTACTTTTACCGATCGCATCGATCTCATCTATAAAAACGATCGCTGGAGCCTCTTTTTTAGCATTTTCAAAAAGATCTCTAACCCTACTTGCGCCAACACCGACAAACATCTCTATAAAGCTTGATGCTGACATAGAGAAAAATGGCACACTAGCCTCGCCTGCAACTGCTCTTGCAAGAAGCGTTTTGCCTGTGCCCGGAGGGCCAACTAGCAAAATTCCTTTTGGAATTTTTGCCCCAAGTCTTAGATATTTATCAGGACTTTTTAGATAATCAACTATTTCTTGAACCTCTTCTTTTGCCTCTTCGACACCTGCGACATCGTCAAATTTTACTTTTGGCTTTTCAGAATTTATAAGTTTTTTTGCACTTCCTATGCCAAGTATGCCGCCGCCAATATTCTTTTGCATACGACTAGCAATAAACATCCAAATAGCAAAAAATATAAATACCGGGATGATCCATGAAAATATAAGATCACCAAACCAGTTATTTTCGCTATAAACGCTATAAGTTATGCCATTTTGCTCAAGTATGCCAATGAGCGTTGGATCATTTATACGTTTTGCAAGATAGATAGTTTTGTCACTACCTATGCCTTTTATGGTAGTTTCTGAGATAGCAACCTCATTTAGTTGCTTATTTTTTAACATATCTTTAAACTCAGAATAAGCTACCATTTTACTCTGAGCATTACTATTTAGCCCAAAAGAGCCACCTAGTCCGTCTCCACTAAAACTTCTAAAAGCTAAAACTATAACTATTGCAAAAATGGCGAAAATAAAAATAGGATTTTTATTAAAAAAACCGTTATTATTGCCATTATTTTGGTTATTATTTTGGTTATTCATCTATTTCCTTATAAACAAAGCTACTCCAATCGTTACTTTGTTTTATCTCAATTAGCTCCAAATCCTTAAATGTATCTTTAATCCTATCTTCGTATTTGTTTAAAATTCCTGACAATACCAAGTAGCCGCCTTTTTTAAGCGATTTTTTTAAGTCATTTGAGAGCATAAAAATGACATCAGCAATGATATTTGCTACGACAATGTCATATTTTTGCTCTAAATTTACGATAGAGCCTGTCCAAATTTTATTAAATTTAATCTCATTTAACTCAGCGTTACTAAGTGAACTTTGTGTAGCTTGCTCGTCTGTATCGCAAGCATCGACCTTACAGCCAAGCTTTGCTAAAGCTATGCTTAATATCCCGCTTCCGCATCCTACATCTAAAGCAGTATTGCCACTTTTTGCATATTTTTGTAAAAGTTGCAAACAAGAATTTGTACTTTCGTGGTGCCCTGAGCCAAAGGCTAGAGCTGGGTCGATTATGATATTTGTTACGCCATTAAGTGGCTCTTCCCAGCTAGGTCTAACATAAATTTTATCAACTAAAATAGGCTTAACTGCCTTTTTATATTCACCTAGCCAGTCTTTATTTTCTTTTAAATTAAGAGAAATTTTTAAATCATTTGAAATTTTACGAACACTAGAGAGCCCTTTTGCATACTCTTCAATACCCCAAGCTATATCTTTTAGATCATACTCTTCCCTGATGATGATCTCGTGATCTAGCTCTTCAACACAGGTAACTTCAAAAGAGAAAACTAGCTCTAAAATTTCATCATAAAAATTTGATGTTTTTATGCTTAATTCGTAGAATTTATCTTTCATTAACCAAGAACGTCTTCAAGCTTCTCTTTTAAAACTTGTGGCGTAAAAGGTTTAACGATGTAGTTATTAACACCTGCTTTTAAAGCTGTTATAACTTCGGCTTTTCCGCCCTCTGTTGTTACCATTATGATAGGCATATCAACATACTTTTGCTCTGCTCTTACCTTTTTAACAAGCTCAAGACCATTCATCTCAGGCATATTCCAGTCAGTGATAAGAACTTCGATACCTTCGTTTTGAGTTAAGATATTCCAGGCCTCAAGACCGTGCTCAGCCTCAAGAATTTCTTGATGTCCTAACCTTTGTAAAGTATTTTTTATGATTCTTCTCATTGTTGAACTGTCATCTACAACCAAAATCTTCACATAATATCCTTTTAGTAAAAATTGCCCTATTCTAGCTAATTTAAATTTATAAAAGCTTTAACGCTATCTAAGTAGTTTAAAGGCCTCTTTTAGGTCAAGCAACCCCTCATAGTAGGCTTTCCCAACTATTACGCCACTAATCTCATTTGTGGCTTTTAGCATCAAAATATCATTTATATCACTCACGCCACCACTTGCTATCGTCTCGAGCTTACTATTTCTAGCTATTTGCAAGCTAAACTCAACATTAACTCCGCCAAGCATTCCATCCTTATTAATATCGGTGCAAATCACAGCTTCCACGCCAACATCTGCAAATTTTCTTGCAAGATCGACTGCTTTTATATTTGAGATCTCGCCCCAACCTTGCACGGCCACATAGCCATCTTTTGCGTCAATACCAACTACAACTCTATAAATTTCAGCCATTTTTGCTGTAAATTCTGGATCTCTAAGAGCAACTGAGCCAAGAATCACTCTGCTAACTCCAAGGTCTAAATAGCGCTTTATACGCTCTTCATCTCTTATGCCACCACCCACTTGGACGCTTAAATTTGTAGCCTTTGTAATCTTTTCAATTGTTTTAAAATTTATCGTCTCTCCAGCAAATGCACCATCCAAATCAACCACATGAATCCATTTTGCGCCATAATCTTCAAATTTCTTAGCAAGTTCACTTGGCTCGTTACTATAAATTTTTGCACTTTGCATAAGACCTTTGCTAAGTCTAACCGCTTGTCCCTCTTTTAAATCAATCGCTGGAAAAATTTCCATCATAACCTCGCAAAATTCTCTAAAATTTTAAGTCCAGCTTCATGACTTTTTTCTGGATGAGGCTGAAAGCCAAAGATATTTTCATGCCAAACCGCACTTGTAAATTCATATCCGTAAGTCGTCTTTGCAAGAGCAAATTTATCATCACAAACCACATGATAGCTATGTACAAAATATAAATACTCAAGCTCTTTTAGTCCTAAATTTAATGGACTATTTTGCTTAAATTCCAAAGCGTTCCAACCAATATGAGGTATCTTTAATGGTTTATCGAAATTAGCTTCATTAAATTTTACGACCTCGCCAGCTATCAGTCCAAGCCCAGCATGTTCACCAAATTCAAAACCTTTTTCAAATAAAAGCTGCATGCCAAGACAGATACCAATAAATGCTTTACCGCTTTTTACTGCCTCTTTTATCGCTTTATCCATGCCGTTATTTTTTAGCTTTTTCATCGCTTCACCAAAGGCTCCAACGCCTGGTAAAACAATGTGAGAGTGCTCTTTTAAATTCTCAGGATCACTTACTAAAACACATTTTTTGTCAAGAAAATTAAAAGCATTTATCACACTTTTAATATTTCCAGCACCATAATCAACTATCGCGATCATTTACCATCCTGCTTTTTTACACTAAAAAGATAAATGCTAAGTGCGGCCATCAATACGGCGACACCGCCTATTAGATAGATAGCGTTTATGATATTTTCGGGCGCGGTTATAGCAAATTTAAACACAAGCATAAGCGCTTCGATCGCAAGTGCGATGATAATTGAGCCGATAAATCTCACCATCGTCTTATAAATCACACTATTTTCATCGTGATTTTTCCCTAAAACTTCCTCTTCAAATATCGTTTTTACAAGGTCAAAAATGGCAAGAGCGAGCGTTAAAATAATGGTTGATTCAAAAATTTCTTCAACATTTATATGCTGGATACTTTTTGAAATAAAGCTCTTTACGCCATGCCAAAACAAAAAGGCACAGATCATAAAAAGTGAGGCGCAAAATAGTGTGTAAACAGTCTTTAAAAATCTACCAAAGTGCTCCTCAACAAAGCCACCATCGACCATTTTTAGGATATTTTCTAAGCTTATGTCGATGCAGGCGATAAATTTAAGCTCATTTTTTTCATTATAGATAGGCACGCTTGCTGTGACGCATAAATTTCCATTTAGACTTGATGGATAAGGATCGCTTAAAACACACCTTTTCTCACGCACTGCGGTATAGTAGTATGCCTTATTTGCACGGTTTTCACCCTTTGGGATCTTGTATTTTTCATTTAGACTGATCGAGTCTTCGATCTGCACGCCATTTTCGTCTAAGATATATAATGCGTCAAAATTTTCTATCTCGTGACTGATCTTGTCAAAGCCAGCTTTTATGTTCTCCAAACAAACTCCAGGCAGTCTATTTGGCAAATTTCTACTAAATAAATAGCAAATATACGCCCTTGCCTTATATCTCGTATCGCTAAATCTCTTAATATCTTTAATAACCAAATTTAACCTTTTAAATTTAATGCGTGATTGAACTCAGGAACGATCTTTTTAAGTGCAGGTGCGATCTCGCTGTCATCTTCTAGCTCCAAAAGCTCATTGATCTGCGAATTTAAAAGCGTCAAATCATATGGCTGTGAATGTGTCACAAAGATCGACTCATACTTGGTTTGAACATCGTCTTTGTTGATAAGCAGCTCCTCATAAAGCTTCTCGCCCGTCCTAAGTCCTACAAATTCGATACCCAAATGCTCTTTATTTGAAAGAAGCAGCATCTTTTTAGCCAGATCGACGATCTTTATCGGCTCGCCCATATCAAGCACAAAAAGCTCGCCACCTTCTGCAATAGAGGCAGCTTGAAGTACCAGCTGACACGCTTCAGATGTGAGCATAAAATATCTTGTAATCTCTGGGTGAGTAACACTTAGTGGCTTATTTGCAGCGATTTGTGCTTTAAATTTCGGTATAACAGAGCCACTTGAGCCAAGGACATTTCCAAAGCGAACGCAAACTATCTCACAGACACCTGCTTCATTTGAATTTAAAGCATAAAGCTCACAAACACGCTTAGTTGTGCCCATTATATTTGTTGGGCGTACGGCCTTGTCTGATGAGATCATGACAAATTTTTTAACGCCATATTTTTTTGAAAGATCGACAGCATTTTTTGTACCAAGGATATTATTTTCGACAGCCGAGCGAGGGTTTAGCTCACAAAGCGGCACGTGCTTATATGCTGCAGCATGGATAACAATCTCAGGTTTGAAGTCAGCAAAAACTTCTTCAAAGTCCTTTAAATTTGTGATATTTACAAGCTTGCTAACAGTCCTTTTATCTTTTGTATCTTCGCCTATTTTATAAAGGTTAAACTCACTGTGCTCAACCATTACAAGCTCGCTTACTCCAAATTTTAAGCACTGCTTGCAAATTTCGCTTCCTATACTACCACCAGCTCCAGTGACAAGCACTCTTTTATCCTTTAAGAAATTTGAAATAGCCTCTGGATTAAGGTCTTTTGGCTTTCTAGCGAGCAAATCTTCGATCGAGATATCTTTGATCGGCTCATTTTCGATAAGCGAAAAGAGTTTCATATCTCTTATGCCATATCCGCTTAGCTCATCAACTAAGGCTTGAAGCTCGTCTTGATCAAGTGCTAGTGCGATGATAGCAGTCTTTGCGTCATAATCTTTTATAAGGCTTGGTATCTCTTTTTTATCTTGAACTAAAAATCCATCACAATATGTGCCAACAAGGTCACTTCTGCCATCTACCACGCCAACTGCGTAGTAGTCAAGATAGCCCTGCTTTAAGCCACGCAAGACGTGAAGCGCTTTTGACGTTGCGCCTATAACGATACAAGGCTCACCTTTGTGAGGTTTGTTTGAAAAGTCAAGCACCATGCGTTTTGAAATTCTTAAAAGCCCAACAAGTAAGCATGAAATAAGAAGATCAATGAAAATAACGCTTCTTGGATATGGATTTAAAAAATCTTGAATAATAAAAAAAATGATCGTAAATAAAACCGCTGAGCAAACGTGAGCAAGAAAAATTTTTCTTGCTTCGTTTAATCCAAAAAACCTCCACGGCACCTTGTAAATTTTAAACATCCACATAAAAAAGAGCTTAAATACGATCAAAAATCCAGCCGTTACAAAAAGCCCTTGTGCGTAGATATCTGGGATGTCAGCGTTAAATCTTAAAAGATAAGCCACATATATCGAAAAGATAAATATAAAAACATCGCCAAGAAGGAAAAATACGAGCCTTTTTAACTTTGTTGCATGAAACATTTACGCATTTTCCTTGACTATTTTTATCACTCTTTCTTGTGTCTGCTCGCTCATATCGCTGCCACTTGGCAAGCAAATTCCTCTTGAAAACAGATCTTCGCTATATCCATCGGTAAAGCTTAACGCACCTTTAAAGACAGGCTGTAAATGCATAGGCTTCCAAAGTGGACGACTCTCAATATTTTCATCAGCTAGTGCTTTTATAACTTTTAAATGTGCATCTTTTTTGGCAAAAACGCCAGTTGTGAGCCATCTGTTGCCACGAGAATTTGCTAGCTCTGGCATAAATTCTAAAATATCGCCAAGCTCTTTTTCATAAATTTCAAAGACTTTTCTCTTTTGCTCAACCCTTTTTTCCAAAACTTCCATCTGAGCCACGCCAATAGCGCCTAGCACGTTGCTTAAGCGATAGTTGTAGCCATAGTCTTTATGCTCATAGTGAAGCAAAGGCTCTCTTGCCTGAGTGCTGTAAAATCTAGCTTTTTCTACAAATTCCTTGTCACCAACTAGCATACCGCCACCTGAAGTGGTGATTATTTTATTGCCGTTAAAGCTATATGCACCCATCACGCCAAATGTGCCAAGCGCCTTACCGCCGTAAAATCCGCCAAGTGCTTCAGCTGCATCTTCAACCAAAGCGATGCCCTCGTTTTGGCAAATTTCACAAATTTCTTTCATCTTTGAAGCTTGACCGTAAAGATGAGTAACGACTAATGCCTTTGGCTTTTTAGGTAAATTTGAGATCGCTTTTTTAAGTAGTTCTGGGCTTAAATTCCAGCTCTCGTCGCAGTCGATGAAGACTGGAGTTGCTTTTTCATAAAGTATAGGCGAGACTGAAGCCATGAAGGTAAAGCTAGAAGCCAGCACAAAATCGCCCTCTTTTACGCCAAGGACACGAAGTGCTAGGTGAAGTGCTGCTGTTCCAGCGCTTAGCGCAAGAGCATCTTTTGCTCCGGTGTAGCTTTTTATACTTTCTTCAAATTTATTAACATACTCGCCAAGTGGCGCTATATAGTTGCTTTCAAAAACTTTTTTTATATATTCTTGCTCTTTTCCGCTCATATTTGGTGGAGATAAAAAAACCCTATCCATTTCATCCCTTTCGTGATTTTTTGGCGATTTTAGCACTTATTTTTAAATTTATATCTTAGCGCGCTCGCATGCTGGCACGCCGTAAGCCTTTGTGCCATCTTTTATATCTCTAACAACCACGCTTCCAGCACCGATGATGCAGTTTTTGCCAATACTTATGTCTTGAATGATGCTTGAGCCGATACCTATGTGCGTAAATTCGCCCACGCTAACATTTCCAGCAAGGGCTACATTTGGGCTGATGTGAGCAAATTTGTCTATCACGCACTCATGCTCTATCACCGCACCAGAGTTTATGATAGCGCCCTCTTTTATGCGTACCTTTGCGTTTATCACAGCATTTGGCATGATGACCGCACCTTTTTCTATAACAGCACTCTCACTCACAACCGCGCTTTTATGGATCAAAGTTACTATCTCAAAGCCAGCGGCCTCTACCCTTTGGCTGATCTTTTGCCTTGTTTTGTTTTCGCCAATAGCTATTATGATGTCTGCTTTTTCAAGCTTTGGGCTAAATTTAAACTCACTAGCATCATCTAAAAAAACTATCTCGTCATAGCCATTATTTCTAGCGATATCAGCGACTACAAGGCCATGGCCGCTCGCTCCGTAGATGTAAATTTTCTTAGTTTTTGCCATTAAATTTCTCCGTCGTTGCCTGACCCTCTTTGCTAACACCACTTCGTTTTAGCACCTTTTCGATGGTCCGTAATGCGATCTTTACATCAAGCATAAAGCTTAAATTTTTAGCGTAATAGACGTCGTACTCAAATTTTTTCTCCCAGCTTATGGCGTTTCTGCCATTTACCTGCGCTAGACCCGTGATACCAGGGCGCACGTCGTGGCGGTGCTTTTGCGTTTCGTTATAGATGGGTAGATATTCAACCAAAAGTGGCCTTGGTCCAATGAAACTCATGTCGCCCTTTAGCACGTTAAAAAGCTGTGGCAGCTCATCGAGGCTAAGTGAGCGGATCAGTTTGCCAAATTTACCAAGACGCTGATCATCTGGCAATAGCTCGCCATTTGCGTCACGCTCGTCGCTCATCGTCTTAAATTTATAAATTTTAAAAATTTTCTCTTTTAGCCCTGGTCTTGCCTGCGTAAAAATAACATCGCGGCTTACCTTAAAATAGATAAAGATCGCCGTTGCTATGATGATAGGCGATGTTAAAATGAGCAAAAATAGTGCTCCCAAAATATCAATCACCCTCTTTAAAAAATTTCTATACATCTATAAATTTCCTATAAATTTCTATATATCTTTTTGCGATTTGCTTCTCGTCAAACTCACTAACTGCCCAGTCTCTGCCATTTTGCCCAAGTTTAGTGCAAAGCGCTTCATCGTCAAGCAAAATTTTTATCTTTCCAGCAAGATCACTTGCGTCTTTTACCTTACATAAAAGCCCGTTGTAGCCCTCTTTTACAGCTTCATTGCAGCCTGTTACGTCACTTGCAACGACTGCTTTAGCCATACTCATCGCCTCTAAAACCGTTCTTGGAAAACCCTCTTTGTAGCTAGGAAGTGCTAGCAAGTAAGAGGCCTTTAAAAGCTGCGGGATATCGTTTCTAGCGCCAAGATAACGTACCTTGCCACCTTTTAAAAAGCTCTCGTCTGCGGTTGATTTATTACCAGCAAAACCCTCGCCCACAAAGACAAATTCGCAGTTTTTGTAGCCATTTAAAATTTCAGCTGCCTCGTAAAATTCTCGAACGCCCTTGTGCCACATGGCTCTGGCGATCATGAGAACCACCTTTTTATCGCCAAGATTAGATGCCTGCGTGATAGCTGGGTCAAATTTAGCAGTATCGACGCCGACACTTTTTATGCGATACACCTTGCTTTTATCTATCAAATTCCTTGAGATCAGATAGTCTGGATCTGCGTCATTTACGAAGATGCAAGCATCAGCTTTTGCAAAAGATAGCTTATAAAGGCTCTCCATGACAAAACGCACAGCCTTTGTCTTAATATCATCATCGATATAAAAGCTACCAAGGCCTTCAACCAAATTTATCACGTGCTTTATGCCAGCGTTTTTAGCAGCAAACGTGCCAAATACATTTGACTTGTGAGCGCCAGTTTGAAGCAGGTCTAAATTTAGCTCGCCTAAAATTTGAGATAGTTTTTTTGAGTTATTTATGACGGTTAGCGGATTTAGACTGGCCTTGTCAAGCTCGTATGTAACAGCGTGAAAGCTTTTAGCAAGCTCATCAGTAAAGTCACCTTTTGGAGCGATAGCAAAAACCTCATGCCCCATATCTTTTAAAGCCTGCATAACAGGGCGTCTAAAAAAGTGTATACTCATATCAGCGTGGCTTAAAAACCCTATCCTTGCCATCTCTACCTCTTTAATTTATAAATTTTTGCCGCCCCGTCAAGTATAACTGGCTCAAAAATTTTTGGATCGTACCTTTCAAGTACAAAAAGCTGGATGTATGCGCTATTTAAGATGTTTTCATCAAGTATGATAAACCTGCCATAATCTCTCATAAAAATGACAGAAATATTTGAGCTTTCGTTATTTTTATACTCTTTGACATTTAGCTTGCCAGCCTCGTTATAATCAGTCTCTATGAAAGATTTAAGAGGCAAGATATTGCCATCATAGATTAAATTTGTGACATCACTTGTGAGCGTAAAACCACCATTTAGCCTAATGCCATTTTCATTTTGAGAGATCGCTCTTGTGACGATAAAAAGTCCGTTGTTTAAATTTTTACCGCTTTTTAGATCGATCTTGCTAAACTGCAAAATGGTCGGAAAAATACTAAGCATCCTATCTGGCAAGTAGTAGTAAATATCCCTAGTCTTTGCTGGCAAGCTAAAATTTGCCTCTTTTATATCGCTAAAAAACTGATCGATGCTTGCATTTCTCTCTTTTAAAATTTGAGCCAAATTGCCATTAAATCGCTCTTTAAAATTTCTCTCTGTGTATTCTACATCAAGCCTTGCCATATTTGCCGAGCTCATCTCATCGCTTCCAAGCGCAAAACTCACGGCAAAATTTTCGCGTCCAAGGTGCTTTCCACCATCAATGAGCGTCTTAACATCGCTGTAATATCTAATCGGATATCCATAGTCCCACCACGCAACCACATAGTCCTCGCGTCCTGTGATACTTTTTAGCTTGTTTAAAATTTCAACCTCTTTGTGTACAAAAACCGGCTCAGCTTTGTAACCATAGATATGAATGAGCGCTGGAGCGAGGGCAAGCACGGTTATAAAGACTCTCGCAAGATTTAGCACCGCTCCTTTTAGCTTTAAATTTGAAAGTATAAACTCCACCAAATAGCCAAAGCCAAGTGCCATGATAGGCACAGCATAAATGGTAAATCTAAGTCCACTTTTAAATGCTAAAAAGCCAAGTGCAAGCATGCCAAGCGAGACGGCAAATGAGCGGTATTTAAAGCAAAAAAGAGCAACGCCAGCAAGCGAGATCAAAAATGTGATGACATTTGCGCTAATCCTCTCGCAAAATAGCGTAAAATCAACGATGCTTGACTCTTGAATAGTCTGATTGACATTAAAAAAGTGAAAGCTCATACCGCCAACTTCAGGCGCATCTCTAAAGACGTAAAATTTAAGCTGAAAAATAATCGGATTTAGTCCGCCACGGATGACAAAAACAGCAAAAACAACAACCAAAACAGCAAGAGCAAATTTTAAATTTATCATCTCTTTTTTAAAAAGACAAAGCGTATAAATAGCGATGATAGCGATAAATTTAAGCGTTAGATCAAGATTTGAAATGGCAAGTAAAAGCAGCGAAATTTCAAGGTAAAAAAGTGGATTTTTCCTATCAAAAATGAGCGTGTAAAGTAAAAATAGCCCAGTTAAAATGCTAATAAGCGAAAAGGCACTCGCATACCACCACATGTAAATAAGCACACTCAAAGGTGCGATTATTAGGCTCTTTGCGTCCTTTTTCTCAAGCACCCTAACAAGTCCCCAAACGACAAAGACGCTAAGTGGGATGATGAGCATGTCAGTATCGTAGTAGCCTGCCATAGTGCGGTTGTAGTAGCTATTTGCGATCACTGCAAGAAGTGCAGCGATGAAGCCAGCCATTTTTGCTTTGTATTCGTTTGCGATCAAGATAACAGGCACAGCCACAAGCGACGAGAAAAAGACGCTCATATAAATCATCGCCGTCTCAAGCTTGACGCCTAGAAATTTCACGATCCAGTAAGTAAGTGTCGAGAGCGGATAGCCATAGTAGCTAAGGTCGTTTTCTTGGTGAAAGCCAGCTAGCATATCCCTTGCGCCCTCGGCAAATGCGTAGCCGTCGTTTGTGCTGATCATCAGCTCGTTGTTCCAGAAAAATACCGGATACTCGCTCGCCCAAAAGACCCAGTAAAGCCTGCAAACCATGCCAAAGAGGACTGCGACAAATATCATCAAGTATAAAGAGTAATTTTTAAAAAATAAATTTCTATTCATTAGGATTTTCCAAAAAATTTATAAGCTCGCTCGCTATATTTTCACTATAAAAAAATTTAGCCCGATTATACGCAACATTTTCAAAATTTTGCCTTATTTCACGCTCGTTAAGCACCTTTATCATCGCCTCTTTCATCGCATTTTCGTCATCAACAGGCACTAAGATGCCAAACTCGCTATCGCCCAAAAGCTCCTTTGCGCCACTCTTGTGCTCGGTTGAGATGATAGTTTTTTCGCATGCTAGTGCTTCAAGCAAGACGTTTGAAAAGCCCTCAAAACGCGAAGCACAAAGTAAGCAAGAGGCGTTTTTTATATGCCTAAAAGGATTTTTATCAGTGCCAAGAAGCTTTACTCGATCACCCACGCCAAATTTGTCTATCAATTTTTGCAGCTCATCCTTTAAAGGCCCTTTGCCAAGGATGCCAAGCGTGGCGCGAGGGTCGCTAATCAAAGCTATTATTTTTATTAGCATGGCTTGATTTTTACCGCTATCAAGGCGGCCTATGTTTATGAAAAATGGCTTAAAGTCGCTCTCAAGCGGCTCATCTTTTAGCAAATTTATAGTTTTTAGATCAAGGGCGTTATAAAGCACCTTTGTTTTTGCTTCGCTCATGCCAAAATTTCGCACCAGATCCTCTTTGTTGCCGGCTGCATTTGCGAGGATTAGATCAGCTTTTTTATAAAGATGAGTGAGTAAAAATTTATTAACCCTGCCGCTTAGATCGTTTTTATATAGGATCGACGGACAGCTTCGCTCGCTGATAACTAACCTAGCCTTTAACCCTAAAATTCTAGCAACCCCAGCGATATAGCAAGGGCGGTTCATCAGCACAAACTGCGTGTCGATGCCTAAATTTTGACAGAGCTTTTTATACTTAAAGGCAAGCATTGGCATCGCTAAAAAGAGCCTTGCAAGCTTCTTTAGCCCACTCTCGTATGGATCGCTATTTTCTATAAAGTGGATTTGCACCTCACTTGGGATCTCGTAAGCGATGACCTTGCTCATTAAGATGAGATGAACTTCATATCTTTTAACCAAAAATGGCAGCAAATTTGCCACATTTCGCTCAGCCCCACCAGGCCCCATCGAGTATAAAAAAACGGCTATTTTTTTCACTTGCTAACAACCTTTTTTATAAATTCTCGCCACTGCTTGATGATATTTTCTTTGCTAAATAAATTTGCACTTTCGCTGGCGTTTTTTGCTAGTTTTTGCCTCAAATTTTCATCTTTTAAAAGCATCTCAAGTTTATCTTTAAGATCATTTGTATCGCCATTTTTAAAGATAAGCCCGTTAATGCCGTCATCTATAAGCTCTCTTGCACCCACGGTGTCGCTACTTAGTCTAGCGCAGCCAAAGGCGCCTGACTCGATTAACACGTTTGAAAGCCCCTCGCTTCGTGAACAAAGAGTGAAAATTTTTGCCTCGCTGTAAAGGCTCGTAACATCACTCATGTGACCTAGAAATTTGACGCTAAGCCCTAAATTTAACGCCATTTGCTTTAGCTCACTCTCTTGCCTGCCGCTGCCTGCGATCTTTATCTCCCAGCCATCAAGCAAGCTCTTATCCACCTTGCTAAGCGCCTCAAAATAGATATCATAGCCCTTTACCGCCTCCAGCCTTGCCACGCTTAAGATGACGTTTTGCTTCTCGCAAATTTTAGGCACGTCGATAAAAAGTGGATTATGTATGACCTCACGATTTTTGGCAAATTTATAGTAGTTGAAGTCACTTTTACTTAGCACGCTTAAGCCATCTACAAATTTATACGAAAAGTCACGCATAGCGCTTGCGATTTTGCTTTTTAAGTAGCTGTGTTCGTGATGTTCGGTCGCTATTAGTTTGCTCTTTAGCCCCAAATTTGCCAGCACGCAAGCGACGTTTGTCCAGTCGATAAAGCTCATTATAAGATCAGCTCTTTGCTCTTTAAAAAGCGCTCTAAGAGCTAGGATTTTCTTAAATTTTAAAGCAACACCCGAACCAGTGACGTTAAGGTTTATGATATTTATCTTTTCACTAAATTTATATAGCCCAAGATCCTCTTCAAGCAGGGCGATAGTGATCTCATTTTCTTTGCTAAGCTCATTTGCAAGCACATTTAGCACTCGCTCAGCTCCGCCGTTTCTAAGCGCAGCGATGACAAAAAGAATTTTCACTTAACACCTCCAAGCCTTAAAAGCTCCAGCCATTTTTTATAAATTTGCTCCACGCTAAACTCATCAAGTCTAGCCCTTGCATTTTTAGCAAATTCGCCCATTTTTGCTTCATCTTGCAGCATTTTTGCAAGCTTTTCGCTCATCTGATCAGCGTCATTTATCTCGCAAAGCAAGCCATCAAAGCCATCTTTTATAAGCTCTTTTGCCCCGCTAGTTCTTGTCGCAACACGCACGCAGTCATAGTTTATCGCCTCTATCAAGGTATTTCCAAGACCCTCGAAATTTGAGCAAGAGATCAGCACCTTTGCCCTTTTATAAAGTGAGGCGATGTCGCTAACGTTGCCTAAGAATTCGACATTTGCGCCCAAATTTTTGGCTAAAATTTCTAAATTTGCTCTCTCGTCGCCATCTCCAGCGACAGCAAATTTATAGCCGCTTTGCTTTAAGCTTGCAGCCACTCTTACAAACATTTCGCAGTTTTTTATCTTATTTAGTCTGCCAACAAAGATGACTAAATTTTCTTTAGCAAAGCTCTCACTGCATGCCTCTTCAAAGAGTGGGTTGTAAATTTTCATCACATTTTTGCAAAATTTCGAGTAATGTACTAGATCCTCGTCGCTTAAGACGCTAAGTGCATTTGCAAATGGATAGCTTATGCGTCTTAGCACCTTAAAAATGGCTCTTTTTGGCGCAAGATAGTTTGTGTGCTCGCTTATGATTATAGGCGTTTTTAGCCCAGCCGAGCTAAAGAGTACCAAGGTATTTACGGCGTCTAAAAAGGATATCACGGCGTCAAATTTGCCCTCTTGTATGAGCGCTCTTAAGGCAAGCACCTTTGAAACTCTCTTTTTTAAATTTCCAACCAAGCCAAGCTCGTCAGCCCCAACGCCTAAATTTATGAGCTTTACGCCACTTGCTAGCTCGTAAAATGGCTCGTCCTTGTCAAATTTAACAAGGCTTACATCGTGATCCAAGCTAAACCTTGACGCGATCACCGCGCAAACTCGCTCCGCACCGCCACTTCTAAGCGTTGATGTGACAAATAATATCCTCATACGCCAAACCTTTGTTTTATCTTCACTCTAAGCTTTGAAAGTGCTGGTAAAATGCCACTTGGAAGTGGGCTAAGCAGCAAAAATATAAACGCCTCTTTACTAAATTTAATGCTAAGGCTTTTAAAGATGCACCTTAGCATAAGGCCATATTCGCCCGCTATTTTGGCGTAGTAAGCGGCATTTTTATACTGCATAGCTAGAAATTTTGGCTCATTTTTGATAGCGATGTCGTAGTGCAAGTTTGCTGTTTTGATGTAAGCGTTTGCCACATTTAGCGCGTGCTTGCTGGCATTTAGCGTCGCACTATCGCTT
This sequence comes from Campylobacter concisus, assembly GCF_003048555.1. GTDB lineage: Bacteria > Campylobacterota > Campylobacteria > Campylobacterales > Campylobacteraceae > Campylobacter_A > Campylobacter_A concisus_AO. The sequence continues at coordinate 51,427 of NZ_PIRR01000003.1, forward strand.
CTTGCGATGCGGTAGATGTAAAGTGGTTTTTTAAGATAAAAGACATTTTTTTCAAAAAAGCGGATGTAAAGCTCATTTTCGCCGCCAAAACTGCTCTCATCAAACCTAAAATCATCTATAAATTCACGCGAAAAAAGCTTAAAGTACTCGCCATTTATCCGCCCGCAGTGATAATCAACCTTGCTCATCGCCCCGCTCTTGCTATATGGGCTTCTACCAGCTATCACCTCGGTCATCACGCCATCTTTTTCGCAGATCGCATCTGCAAAAACGCACGAATACTCGCCACTTTTTAAAATTTCATAGCACTGGGCAATCGCCTCTGGCAAAAGCTCATCATCATCATCAAGTAAGCAGACAAACTCGCCTGTTGCGTTGTCAAAGCCGTTATTTTTATTGCCATTTGGGCTCTTTTTGTGGGTGCTGTTTTTTACAAATTTGATCCTAGCGTCGTTAAAACTCTTCCAAATTTCACTCGCACTCTCGTCATCGCCGTCATCGGTTACAACTATTTCTAAATTTTTATAGCTTTGAGCTAGAGCACTTTTTATGGCCTTTTTTAAAAGCTCTGGACGCTTATAGGTCGCGGTTACGATGCTGATTAATGGCTCGCTCATTTAGCCCCTTTTAAAAATTCTCTCATAGCCTTGAAGCTTTTCAAGCCGTGAGAAAAGTATAAATTTAATTGTCTTGATATAGGCCTTTAAATTTGCCCTGTATCCCCTCTCAAGGCGCTCGCCCTCGATGTTTGAGCCACTAAGATCTGTTGGGTGCGAAAAGAGATCGCAAAAATACATCTGCATATCATTAACGCCGAGCAAATAGTCCCAAACATCTGTCGTGCAAAGCGCACGCTTATGAATTTCAAGCAAATTTTTAGCACTTTTTTTAGTTAGCATATAAGCCCCTGCTCTATAAATGCTTGAAAATGAGTGCTTTGAGACCTGCCAAAGTGGCTTACTTAGGCTAGTATCCACCTTTTTGCCAAAGGCGCTAAACCTGCCCTCTAGCCCATCTTGCATGCCGCATATCAGCACGCTGTTTTCAGGCATCTTGCTAGCTGCCAAAAAGGCCTCTTTTATGGCCTGATCATCTCCGATCACGTCGTCTTCAAAGATGAGGGCAAATTTAGCCTCACTTGCCAAAAACGCCTCATAAGCCTTCACGTGCGAGAGCGAGCAGCCAACCTCTGCTGGGCTTAAAATTTTGCCGTAAGCTTTAAATGATGGCGAAATAATCTTGTAATACTCCCTTGCATTTAGCTCCCTGCCATCAACTGCGTCTATTAGTTTAAAGCTATCATAAGAGCTAAATTTCTGCTGCAAAAGCTCGCGCCTTTTGGTATCTTTTGCCAAAGAGATCAGATAAATTTCATCCATTTAAGACCTTTTAAATTTTTTTAAAATTTTACGCCAGACTATGCCTCGCTCGTAAGCATTAAAAAACAAAAAATATCCCAAAACATAAGCTGCGCCGGCGTATATCGCAGCAAAGATAGCAAATTTTAGCCAGTTATCTAGGCTCACAAAGTCCTTGCAGGCAAACATCGCAAGCACGCAAAGCGCAAAAACAGCTAAATTTTTAAAATAAACTCCATAAAATGTGGTGAGTTTTACCTCCAAATTTAAAGCAGCATTTATGAGATCAAAGCCAAGAATTCTTATGCTATAAAAAATGGCTGCGACGATGACGATACCATAAACGCCGTAGTCACTAAATTTGAGCAGCGCGATCTGCGCTATGATCGTGCTAACGCCAAGGATAGTGTTGGCAATGGCTGGTCGGCGAAGCTTGTTTGTCGCGCTATCAAGGTTAAAAAGCGAAAAAACAAAGCTTATAAATACGATAGGCACAAGCGTGATCATCGAGACGTTGTAGATAAATTTAACCTCATCTGCGCTTTTAAAAGGTAGCCAAAGCGTGTAAAAATCAAGCCCAAAAACGACGAAAAATGCAGCCGGAGCGCTCATCACAAAGGCGATCACCTTCATTGAAAATTTAGCCTCTTTTATGAGATCCGTGATCAAATTTTTAGAGTAAAGCTCGACAAATTTTGGCGCAAAGATACCACTAAGCTGCGCCACGAAGCTCTCAAGTATGATAGGGGCGGCCTTGGCGACTGAAAGAAGGCCAGTGGCGTTTGCATTTACAAAAATATTACAGATAAAAAGATCCATGCCTGTTAAAAGTATGCGGTTTAGCGCATTAAAGCTGTTCCAAATGCCAGAGCTTAGAAGCTCTTTGATCTTAGAAAAGTCAAATTTACTAAGGCTAAATTTTAGCTCCGGTGTGATGCGAGCTGACATAAAAATGGTGCTAAAAAAGACAAAAAAGCTAGCAACTAGCGCTGAAATGGCGATATATGAGATAAATGGCTTAAAAAAGAAAAAGAGCGCCACGATGAGGATTGCCAGAATCGCGCTTGAGATGGCATTTCTGATGGAGAGTAGATAGAGCTTATTTGTCACAAAGGCGCAGACAGTCAAAACGCCGTTAAATAGCCCAACGCAGAAATTTATAAAGTAAAAAACAAGGGTCATTCTCACGTCAAAGAGTAAATTTTCAGGGACGTTTAAAAAGCTTTGCAAATTTAGTATAAAAACGGAGCTAAGCACCACGACAACGGCGCAAAAGAAGATATTTACAACAAGCACTGACGAGTAGTAGGTGTTTGCAAGGCTTAGGTCATTTTTGTGCCACGCATGAGCGACAAAGCGCCCACTAACCGAGTTTATGGCTACACTTATGACTGCTGCGTAGCTAACGATCGCGTTACTAAGACCCACAAAGCCAAAAGCCTCGTTACCAAGGCTTTTTAGAATAAATGGCGTAAGAAAGAAATTTATGCCCATTGATACGACAAAAACAACGATTGAGCTTATTAGATTGATTAGCATTAGATTTTTAACCTATAAATTTTTACACCACTTGAGATGACAAATGGCTCAAAGTATCTCTCATCGGCCTTTTCAAATATAAAAAGCTGCACAAAAGATGAGTTAAAAGCATTTTCATCAAGCAACAATATCCGCGTATAATCTTCTAAAAAAACCACATAAATTTTGGCGTTTTCATCTATGATTTTTTCATCTATTCTTAAATCTCTTCCGGCACCTTTTACCTTATAAAATGATTTTACGGCTATTTTTTCACCGTTATGCATGATAAATTTTTGCTCATTTGTAGGCAAAGTATAGCCATCTCCAAGGTCGATACCAGCTTCGCTAACGCCATTTAATGCACTAACATGATAAAAATCCTCTTTTTGCCTTTTACCAGTTGTGACGTCGATATAGCTATATCTAAAGATATTTGGCGCGATGTCAATCATATTTGGCACAAGATAGTAATAAACCGCCTTTTTTGCCAGCGGTGGATTAAAATTTTCACTTTTAAGCTGGCTTAAAAAAGTATTTATATCGCTTGTGTTGTATTCTTTTAAAATTTTATCTATTGGCCTTATATTTTGCTCAAGCGAGATGTCATTATACGTAACTGCCACTCTTGCAAGTCTAGCCGAAAATGCCTCATCTTTTCTCAAAGCAAGGCTAACAAAATAATTATTTTCGCCACCTTGCCTGCCAGGATCGTTTAAAGTCATAACATCAGCAAAATACCTTATAGCATACCCGTAATCCCACCATGAAAGTACATAATCATCGCGCTTTGTGACCTTTTTGAGTTTATCAAGCGCTACTGCTTCATCACGGCTAATTACAGTCTTTGGCCTATATAAATAAGCAAAATCTAAATTTATAGCAAGGGCAGCTATTGCAAAAACTAAAAATGATAAATTTTTAATAGATTTTCTAAGATCAAATAAATTTAAAAAAAAATGCAAGAAATACCCAAAACCAAGTGCAACAAGTGGTGTTACGTACATAACAAATCTAACTCCGCTAAAAAAAGAGAGGAGTCCAAGTCCAAGCATTGGCAAAGTAAGTAAAAATGGACGAATTTTAAAGCAAAGTAGCAAGTATCCAATAATAGCTGCCAGTAATATAAGAATATTTCCTGACATGAAATAGATAAAATACAAATGGCTAGCACTTTTTACTTCGCTGATGAAATTATACTCATTTATAAAGTGAAATTTATCGCTAAGAATTTCATTGCCTTTAAAAACATAAATACCCATTTTTGAAGTAATGAAATCAAAACCACCAAAATAGATAAAAATAGCTAGCATTAAAGTAAGAAAAATGGCTAAATTTCTAGCCGAGAGTAAATTTTTATATTTACAAAAAAGAGAGAAAAATAAAGCAATAACCACTAAATTAAAAACCAAAATTTTATTTGCTATTAGTGGATCTTTAGTAAAAACATTTGAGCTTACGATGCTTATAAACATAAAAAATATCGCTTGATAATTTTGCAATCTATCTCGCATAAAAATTAGCGTATATAGTAAAAACATAAAGAAAATGCTTAAAATAAGTGCATATGAGCTTTGATACCACCAAAGATAAAGCGACACAAAGACTCCAGGCAAAACGATAAATTTTTGTTCATTTGTGCTTAAAAGTCTGATCAAAAAATAGATGATAAAAAGCGCAAATGTGACATTTAACATGTCGCTATCAAAATATCCAGGCGATGTCCTTGAAAGATAGCTTGGCAAGATCACGCTCATAAACGCTGCCACAGCCCCAGCTTTTAGCGCCTTAAACTCATTTGATATCAAAACAACTGGAAGCGCTATAAGAGGGGCCAAAAAGATGCTCATATAAAACATTACGCTTTCGATCTTAAAATGAAAAATTTTGCAAATATAAAAAACTATTGTTGAGATTGGGTGATTAAAGGGGCTAAAGTCATTTTGCTGATGAAAACCAGCCAGCATATCTCTAGCACCCTCTGCGTAATAGTATGCGTCATTTGTCGTAAGCATAAATTCGCCATTAAAATAAAACTCTGGCATATCCTTTGCCCACAATACCCAGAGCATCCTGGCCGCAAATCCAAACAGATAAGCAGCCAGAAAAATAAGTAAAATTTTACAATTTACGCTTACTTTGTGCACTAAATTCCTTACAGCCTAGCGTCAGCCTCTGGGTAGATATTTTTTATATCGTAAACTAAATGGCCTTTTAAATTTAGCTTTTTAAACTCATTGTGAGCTACGGCGATCACGATGCAGTTGTAGTCATCTAGGTTGTACTCTTTTACTAGATCAAAGCCGTACTCGTGTCTTACCTCAGCACTATCAGCCCAAGGATCGGTCACATCGACCTTGCAGCCAAAGTCTTTTAGCTCATCTACCACGTCTATAACGCGAGAATTTCTTATATCTGGGCAGTTTTCTTTAAATGTCATACCAAGGATAAGCACGCGCGCTTTGTTGATAAGCACACCCTTTCTTATCATTAGTTTTATAACCTGATCAGCTGCGTATCTGCCCATATCGTCGTTGATACGGCGACCTGCTAGGATCATTTCAGGATGATAGCCTACCTCTTGAGCTTTGTGAGTTAGATAATATGGATCTACGCCGATGCAGTGACCGCCGACTAGACCTGGGCGGAAATTTAAGAAATTCCACTTAGTACCAGCAGCTTCTAAAACGTCTATGGTGTTGATGTGAAGCTTTTCAAACAGCATCGCAAGCTCGTTTATAAATGCGATGTTTATATCGCGCTGTGTGTTTTCTATAACTTTTGCAGCCTCGGCTACTTTGATACTTGATGCTTTATGAGTACCAGCTGTGATGATCGAGCGATACACTTCATCGACTTTATCCGCTATCTCTGGAGTTGAACCGCTTGTGATCTTTTTGATCTTTGTCACTGTGTGCTCTTTGTCACCTGGGTTTATACGCTCTGGAGAGTAGCCGCAGAAGAAGTCTTTGTTAAATTTAAGCCCACTTTTTTCAAGAAGTGGCACGCAAATTTCTTCTGTAACGCCTGGATAAACGGTGCTTTCATAGACAACGATGTCACCTTTTTTAAGCACCTTTGCTACGCTCTCAGTCGCTTTTACCACTGGGGTTAGATCAGGGCGTTTGTTCTTATCTATCGGAGTTGGGACGGTTACGATGAAGAAGTTGCAACTTCTGATATCATCTAAATTTAGGCTAAATTTCATGCCATTATCGATCGCTTTTTTCATCTGCTCATTGCTAAGCTCAAGCGTTCTATCATAACCACTTTTAAGCTCTTCTATACGTTTTGCATTTACATCAAAGCCTACTACCTCGTACTTTTCGCTAAAAGCTGCTGCTAATGGAAGTCCAACATATCCAAGTCCTACTACTGCTATTTTCATTTACTTTTTCCTTTCTTTTTTGCTTCTATCTTTTTTACGCGTTCGTACATTCTTATTTCCGCACTTACACCTTTTGGAGTTATGATTCTAATAGGGCTAATGCCTGGTAAAATTTTAGTGAATTCATAATAAACCCGCCTCTTTTTCTTTCCGTCCTTGCAGAGCATCATCGTTTGCGCTAGCTCATCTCCGCCGCTAAATTCGTAATAAATACCGCGCGCGTCCTCTTTTTCTTTGAGCTTTCCGCCGAGCAAAAAGGCGAAGTTGCAGTCGATTTCTATCTCTTTAAAAAATGCGACTTCGTATTTAAAATAATCAGGCGGCATCTTTGAGATAGGTAGCTCAAAGATATTTTCCTCGGTTTTTGCCATATTTTCGCCTGCCAAAAGTGCAAAGGGAAGCATGCAAGCTGCGATAAAAAGTAAAAATTTTCTCATGCCTTTACTCCGATTTGGAAATACTTAAATCCATGCTCGGCTAAAATTTTAGCGTTGTATTGGTTGCGTCCGTCAAATATGACAGCGTTTCTTAGCCTCTCTTTGATCTCCATAAAATCAGGCGATCTAAACTCACTCCACTCGGTTACAAGTACCATAGCATCGGCACCATTAAGCGCGTCATACTTATTTTTAGCGTATTTCACATCTAAATTTGGCATATATTTTTTAGCTTCTTCGCTTGCTTTTGGATCGTACGCCACCACTTTTGCGCCAGCCTCATCCAAAAGTTTTATCAAAGTTAGCGAGCTAGCCTCTCTCATATCATCGGTATTTGGCTTAAATGCAAGCCCCCAAAGCGCAATCGTCTTGCCCTTTAGATCGCCACCAAAGAAGTTATAAATTTTATCAAATAGAACTCTTTTTTGAGCCTTATTTCTTGACTCGACCGCATTTAAAAGCTCTGGCTCAAATCCGTTTTGTCTAGCGGTGTATATAAGCGCCTCGACGTCTTTTGGAAAGCAGCTACCGCCGTATCCGCAGCCTGGATAGATGAAGCTATATCCGATCCTTGAGTCGCTGCCGATACCTTTTCTTACTAAATTTACATCAGCGCCCACGCGTTCACAGATATTTGCTATCTCGTTTATAAAGCTTATTTTGGTTGCCAGCATCGAATTTGCAGCGTATTTTGTCATCTCGGCTGATTTTACGTCCATACAAATGAGTCTGTCGTGATTTTTCATAAATGGCTCATAAAGCTCTCTCATCACGCTAAAGCCCCACTCACTACTAGCCCCGATAACTACGCGATCTGGCTTTAAAAAGTCCTCAACTGCCGCACCCTCTTTTAAAAACTCTGGGTTTGAAACGACTTCAAATTTAACCTCTATATTTCTCTTTTTAAGCTCAGCCTCGATCACCTCGTGTACCTTAGCTCCAGTGCCCACTGGAACGGTTGATTTATCGACTACGATTAGCGGTTTGCTTAAATTTTCTCCGATAGACTTAGCAACCGAGAGAACGTATTTTAAATCCGCCTGTCCATTAGCGCCCATAGGCGTACCAACTGCGATAAATAGCACATCTGCATGCTCTAGCGCCTCAGTTATCTGCGTACTAAATTTAAGCGAGCCATTTTTGTAGCACTCGCTCACGATATCAGCAAGGCCTGGCTCATATATAGGCACGACACCGTTTTTTAGTGCCTCGATCTTTTTTTCATCAACATCGACGCAGATCACGCTGTTGCCCATTTTAGCAAAGCATGCACCACTTACTAGTCCAACATATCCGGTTCCAATCACTGCTATTTTCATGTTTTCCCCTAAATTCTCTTTTCCCACTCAAGGGCGGTTTTTATGATGAGCGCTAGATCGTCTCTTTTTGGCTTCCAGCTTGTTAGCGAGCGCAGTTTGCTTGCGTTTGAGATAAGAATAGCTGGGTCGCCGTCCCTTCTTGGCGCGTTTAGCACCTTAAAATTTACTCCACTTACTTTTTTTGCGGTCTCAATGACCTCTTTTACGCTAAATCCCCTGCCATATCCAACGTTAAAAGTTTCACTTCCATTTTTACCAATATACTCTAGCGCACTAATGTGAGCGTCTGCTAGGTCACTAACGTGAATGTAGTCTCTTACACATGTGCCATCTTTTGTCGCGTAATCATCGCCAAAGATGCCCATACTCTCGCGCTTGCCAAGTATAGTTTGCACAGCCACTTTGATAAGGTGCGTGGCGTTTGGATAGTTTTGACCGATTAACCCCTCCTCATCCGCACCTGCGACGTTAAAGTAGCGAAGTATTGCAAATTTGAAATTTTCATTTGAAGTGGCGTAGTCTTTGATGATCTTCTCACTCATAAGTTTGCTTCTACCATATGGATTTATCGGGTTTGTAGGCGTTGTTTCGCTCACTTCCGCCACGTCTGGCTCGCCGTAAACTGCGGCAGTTGAGCTAAATATAAATTTATTTACATTGTAGGTTTTTGCGTATCTTAGCACCCTTGCGACGTTTGCGGTGTTGTTTAGATAGTATTTTAGCGGCTCGCTCATACTCTCAAAGACCTCGATAAACGCCGCAAAATGGATGATCGCATCAAATTTGCCATTAGCAAAAATTTCACTTAGATCATCTTCTAGATTTGCGTTTATAAATTTAAAATTTCCGATTTTTTGGAGTGCCTCAAGTGCTTTTTGTGAGCCCTTGCAGAGATTGTCGATGATGGTTATCTCATCTTTACCTTGCTTTAAAAGTGCTTTTACTACGTGGCTGCCGATGTATCCAGCACCACCTGTTACTAAAATTTTCAAGTTTAAGCCTTTCGTAAAAAGTGGTTAATTTTATCAAAAATAGGGTAAAGCAAAAGTAAAGCAAGGCTTTTGAATAAATTTTTAATCTTCTCTAACCCTTAAAAATATTGGAAATCTTGGCTTGCCATTAGCAGTTAAATTTTGAAATTTATATGTGATGATGGAGCCTATCTTTGGGGGATTTTGGCGCTTTTCATCGCTTAGTCCAGAGCCTATTTTAAAGATAGTGCCAGCTTTTGGCTCGCTAGCTTTTTCTTCGTCATCTTTGCCGCCAAGCGCCCTGCAAGTGAGCGAGCCAGCGAGATTAGCGTATTTACCGCTGCCTTTATTTATGGAGACCACCTCGCACTCGGCGTCTTTAAATTTCTTAAATTTGAGCGCATTTTTGCTTCGTTTTCGCTCGTAGGGCGCATTTGGCTCACGCACAACTGCTCCCTCTCCGCCATTTACAATAATGTGCTCTGTAAATTTTAAAAACTGGGCGTTATCACGCATTTTTATCTGTTTTATGATGATCAAATTTTCATTTGGCTCATTTTTTAGAAATTTAGCCAAAACTTCAAGCCTATCAAGCAAGCCACCATTTGCCTCAGGCACGTCAAAAATATGAAATTTTAGCCTATGCCAAGCTTTTTCATCGGGTAGCTTATCCATCACGGTCGCTTGAATTTCTTCAAACTTAAGCTCCTTTGCGTAAAGCTCGCCATCGAGTGCAAATTTTGGGAAATTTTTAGTAAAACTTCGCGGTGCATTTAGCTTTTTGCCCTGTCTTGAGAGCAAATTCTCTCCGTCCCAGTAGGCACGCACGCCATCAAGCTTCTCGCTAGCTAGCCAGCCACTGACATTTTGATCTTTATACTCGCTAAGGCGCAGCAAATCAAGAGAAAATGCAAAATTTAAAAGGAGTAAAACCGCAAAAATTATTCTAATCAAGCTTTTACCTTACAAAAACAATAATCCATATGATCGTCTACAACGCCCACACTTTGCAAAAAGGCATAGGTGCTAACAGAGCCTAAAAATTTAAACCCTCGCTTTTTTAGCTCCTTTGCCACAAAGTCTGACATAGGCGTAGTAGCTGGCACTTGTTTTATGTCTTGATAGTGATTTATGATCTGTTTGCCGTCAAATTTTGGATCAAATTTTTTTAATAAATACCCCCACAAATAGTCATAAAAACTACCAAATTCTTGCGTTACGGATAAAAATGCAATGGCATTTGCAGAAAGTGATTTTAGTTTTAATCTGTTACGGATCAGCCTCTCATTTTGCATAAATTTCGCTATTTCAGCCTCGCCGTAAAACTTGATCTTCTCTGGATCAAAGCCATCAAACGCCTCTCTCATGGCCTCTCTTTTTTGAAGCACTCCATGCCACGAAAGTCCCGCCTGAAAGCCCTCCAGAACTATCATTTCGAAAAATTTTCTATCATCTTTTATGGCTTTGCCCCACTCGTTATCGTGGTAAGCTATATCAAGCTCGCCTTTTGCCCATTCGCATCGCCTCATCTGCTTTCCTTAATTTTAACTCCGTAAAACTCGCAATACCACTCAACAAATTTAGCTACGCCGTCGTTTACTTTTGTATTTGGTTTGTAGTCAAAGTCAGCTACCAAGTCGCTCACATCAGCAAATGTCGCTGGCACGTCGCCTGCTTGAAGTGGGAGAAAATTTTTCTTAATCTCACGGCCGATCTTTATCTCAACCGCCTTTATATAGTCCATTAGCTCAACTGGACTGTTGTTACCGATATTATAGACCTTAAAAGGCGCTTTTGAAGTAGCAGGGTCTGGGTGCTTTGCGTCCCAGTTTGGATTAGGCTTAGCAGGGTTGTCGATGCACTTAATGATGCCCTTTACAATGTCGTCCACGTAGGTAAAGTCACGCTTCATCTTGCCGTAGTTAAAGACGTCAATGGTTTTATCTTTAAGCGCGGCATCAACAAACAAAAATAGCGCCATATCAGGGCGTCCCCATGGTCCATAAACCGTAAAAAAGCGAAGTCCAGTCGTTGGCACGTTAAATAGATGGCTGTAAGTGTGTGCCATCATCTCGTTGCTCTTTTTGGTCGCTGCGTAGAGGCTTATAGGGTGATTGACCCCCTCGTGCGTAGAAAATGGCATGTTTTCATTTAAGCCATAAACCGAGCTAGAGCTTGCATAGACTAGGTTTTTGATCTCATTGTGGCGGCAGCACTCGAGGATATTCACAAAACCTGTGATGTTGCTGTCGATGTAGGCTTTTGGGTTTATGAGCGAGTAGCGAACGCCGGCTTGTGCGGCTAAATTTACCACTACGTCAAATTTCTCTTTAGTAAAAAGCTCTTTCATCGTCTTTTCGTCGGCAAGATCAGCTTTTATAAATTTTAAATTTGGATGCGTTTTTGATGTGATAAGCTTGCCATAGTCTATCTCACTCGTATCAAATCCAGCCGTTTTTAGGCGAGCGAGCTTTAAATTTACATCATAGTAGTCATTTATCACGTCATATCCAACGACCTCATCGCCTCTTTTTACAAGGGCATTCGCAAGATGAAATCCTATAAATCCAGCTGTTCCAGTTACTAAAATTTTCATATTTTTCCTTTCATTTTTGGCTTATTTTAGTGCAAAAATGTAAATTTACGTATTTAGATCAGGGTAGTCCCAAGCGTTAAATTCAGCTCTTAAGTCATCATTTTCCCAACCTTTGCAGCATAGCCACTCAAGCCCTGCACGTCTTTCCATAACGACCTCTTCGTCAAGTCCAGCAACCTTTTTGCCATTTATCCTTGCATCCACACACGCCCAGTGATAGCGATAAACTAGGTCAAGTTCGCTTAAAATTTCATCCAAACTGCGCAGTTTTGAGCGGTTTTTGAGCCCACCCTCTCTAAAGACATCCATCACAAACTCACAGTCGCAAATTTTATCCATTTCACCGATATCTTTAGCTATGCCAAGCGCCCAAAGCAAGATCCAAAGCGACTCATACTTCCAGCCCATATTTACGGCCAAATTTATATCAGCCCTGCCTTCTACAACCTCTTTTTCTTTTACACTTAGATCGCCATACAAATCGCCCAAAAAGTCTTTAGCCCAAGCTATCTCATCTTCACTTAGGTGGCCATTGTCGCGGATAGTGCAAGCACACATAATGGCCGTAAATGAGCAAACCGCACGAGCAATGATCTCATCAACGCTTCTTGGCGTAACTTCACTATTGTCATACCTTAGTGGCAGACTCTCAAGCACAGCCACGCCCTCTTTTTTTAAAATTTTTATGCTCTCATCTTTTCTTTGTTGTGCTGTTTTTGGCATATCCGCACCTTTTTTAAAAATATCAAACACTCCTATTTTTATCCAAAAAACTCAGCGTTAAATTTCTCTTCGTTAAAATTTTTACCTAAAAATTTACAGGCTTCGATCATATCAGTTCTTGCTATTTCAAAGCAACTCGTAGCCCCAGGGCTTGGAGTCATATTAAAACTTATGCCCTCGCCTGTGCTTATCTTACCCTCGCCAAGCTCAAGGCACTTTTTATTGCGGTCGATAACTTGTGGCCTTACGCCCCCAAAATTTACAGCATAGCTTAGGTCATTTTCACTTAGGCTTGGTACGATCTTTCTAGCGTCTTTTACAAATTCTTTTTTATTGATAAATGGCACTTCAAATAAGAAATTTCTTAAAATATAAGATCTGATGTCGCTATCTTTTAATAGATTTGTAAAGACTTCAAAGACATTTTTATCAAATTTTAGGCATTTACAAAAGTCAAAAAAGCTTGAACAGCCGTGATATCTCTCTAGTTTTGGTATGACTAGAGCTGTTGGTCCAAAGCGAGTGTTGCCATTAGCTAGGATGTCTGGATCGCCGTGAAGCGCGGCAAATGGTAGCTTATCGTTTTGCACCATATAGACTTTGCCGTTTAGTAGGCGTTTTTTTGCGAAATAAAAGCTTCCAGCAACGGGCAGTGTGCTAAGATGAAGCCCATAACCCATTTTGTGAGCCAAAAATAGCGAGTGACCTCCAGCATCGACTACAACGTAGTTTGCAGTGATCACTTCGCCATCATTTATCTTTATGTGAAATGTATCTCCCGCCTTTTTTATATCAGTTACTTCTGAGTTTAGGCTGATTTCATAGCCATCTGCGCCTAAATTTAGCGCATTTTGCACAAGTGAGTTTGCCAAGCCACCAAAGTCCATCGTCGTAAACTGCCCATTTTGCGTGCCTATGGCGATGATGTTTTCTGGCCTCTCATTGCCATTTGCATCAAAAACGACGTTTGGCTCGATTTGTTTTAACTTCTCTTTGTCATAAATTTCAAGGTAAGGAAAAAGCTCTTTAAAGCTCTCATATCGCTCTTTCATGCGCTCTACTTCGGCATCTCCGATAGCTAGTGCCATCTTTTGATGAGCGAACATATATTTACCATCAAGATTGTATTTTAGAGCATATTTTACTGGCATATTTGCCACACGAGAGACTTTTTTTGCTTTTTCTAGCGTGTAGTTTGTCTCGATATCGCCACAATGAATGGTTTGTGAGTTACCTTTGCCGTTTGAATTTAGAGTAGCTACGCCGTCATATTTTTCTAAAAGTGCAACCTTTTTTATATCACTAAATGCAGCCAACTCGTAAAAGAGCGCCGTCCCACTAATGCCTGCTCCGACAATTACCACTTCAAAGTGCTTCTGCCTCATTTTTTCTCCCAAAAAGTTTAGTCGCCAAAATGATACTATATTATTTTTAAAACAAAGAGCATAGTGGAAAAAGCTAGAATTTTTATATAAAAGAGAAATTTGGCAAGGTTCTCACCTTGCCTTGAAGTTAAAATTTATAAGATACGTTTACTTTGAAATTTCTACCTGGCTCCCAGTCTACATATTTTGGATCGCCTGTATAATCAGCCATTCTTTGAGACTGCGAAGCATAAGTTTTATTAAAGAGGTTGTAAATTCCAGCATTTATCTCTAGCCCTTTAAATTTGCCGCTACTTGGCGTATAGCTAGCATAGATGTCGCTAACTGCATAGCTTGGTATCTTGGCATTTTCACTATCGCCAGCTGATATGGTATTTTTTGAAGCAAAGTAGATTAAGTTATAGCCTATTAGCGTATCGATGCTAGAAAATGCATACTCGGCGTTAAACGTATATTTATCGCCCTGATCGCGGTAGCCGATGATGTTTGAGGTGTAGTAGGTGCCATTTGGTTTAGCGACCCTATCTTTATATTTTACCTTTTGGTGAGTATAGCTAGCAGCTAGGCTTAGTGCGTCTAAATTTAGCCTTGCAAGTAGCTCGACGCCGCTTATATCAGCCCCACCAGCGTTTATCCTGACTAGAGTTTGATTTACACCACCACCTGCTGCATTGTTATCGACTATTAAATTTTTTATATTTTGTCATGAAGTATTTTGCAGATAAGCTATATGAGCTGGCTTCGCTTATGTCGCCATGGTATTTAAGACCAGTCTCATAGCTGTTGCCAGTTGTCGCTTTTAGATCTTTATTTGCCGCCCAGTTTAAAGCTCCGCTTCTGCCTCTTCCACTCGCTATCATCGACTCCATTACATCAGGTCCTCTAAAGACTCTTGCATAGCTTGCAAATGCGTTAAGCCCTTTAATGATCTCATAGTCAAGCGCAAGTGCTGGGGTAAATTCGTTAAATTTATAAGTGTAGCTCTTTACATTTCCTACTAAGCCATCATAGCTTTTTAGCTCGTGATGGGTGTATCTGATGCCTGGGGTAACAGTTAGCGAGTTAAAATTTAGCGCATCTTCTGCGTAGATAGAGTAGTTATTTACTTTTTCTGGGTAGTGGTTATCTGGCTTGTTAAAATTTTTACTTTGATAAAACTCAGCGCCGTATCTAAGCGTCTGCGTCAAAGCGCCGGTCTCAATTACGCTTTTAGCCTTTGCATTTATGCCATTTGTCTCTACGCCCCATTTTGATCCATCGATCCTTTGGTGTCTTGTATTATAAGCTGTTACGTCTAAATTTAGAAGATCGCTTGGCTTATACTCGTATTTTAGCGTTGTTGTATCACGCTCGTATTTGCGGGGTTTATCACCACTATGATCACTACCAAATTCGGCTTTTAAAGGATAAATACCTTTAAATTCATTGTGCTCTCTTGAGATAGAAATTCTATGCGCGTCAAGGAAGCTGTAACCAAGCTTTAAAAGATAGCTAAGGTCGTTGCCGTCGCCACCTATCCTTCTGTTATTACCACTTTTGCCGTAGTCGTAGCCTTTGTGATTAATAGCGGCTATAAAATCAAGCCCTTCAACTGGTGCAGTAAAGAGCATAAGGCCTTGAGAAAATTCGCTGTTATTTGAGGCGTATCCTGTCTTTATCTTTGCACCGATGATCTCGCCACTTTCTAGTAAGTCTTTTGCATCAACCGTTTTAAAGGCGACCGAACCGCCAAGTGCACCTGAGCCGTTTACCACTGATCTTGAGCCAACCTCGACATCAACAGCTTTTATAAGATCTGGATCGATCAGCAAGTCAGCGTTGTGGTGAAATGTATTTCCGTTTTGTTTTGCGCCATCTATCGTGATATTTAGACCGCGATCGCTAACGCCCCCTCATGTAAATTTTTTGATTCATGCCGTTTGTTCCGCCAACATAAACACCAGGAATATCTCTCATCACGTCTTTTACTAGGCCAGCGTTTCTAGTTGAAATTTTGATGTCATCAACGCCATATCCGCCACTGCTACTTGTTACCTCAACTCCGCTTAATACGCTCTCATCTGCCCCATTTGCACAAACTGCTATGCTTGCTGCAAGAGAGAGTTTAAATAAGCTTTTAAATCTCATATTTTCTCCTAATTTGGTTATTAAAGTTGCTATTTTAATTTTATAGCATAATTTTGAGATTGAATATTATAATTTTA
>NZ_PIRR01000040.1:0-13648 GCF_003048555.1 Campylobacter concisus
GTGTTATTTATGTAATAAAAAAATTTTTAAATTTGCAAAATTTTTTTAAAATCTTTGATACTTTATATGTGATAAAATCCTCTCAAATTTTAAAAAAGGATCAAATTTGAGAAGCGATATAATCAAAAAAGGCTACACAAGAGCCCCACACCGCTCACTTTTACGTGCGACTGGACTAAAAGACGATGACTTTGCTAAACCCTTTATCGGCGTTGCAAACAGCTTTATAGAGATCATACCTGGCCACTTTTTCTTAAATAAATATGCACAAATTTTAAAAGATGAAATTCGCAAAAATGGCTGTATTCCATTTGAGTTTAACTGCATAGGTGTGGATGATGGCATAGCGATGGGGCATGGCGGCATGCTATATAGCTTGCCTAGCCGTGAGATCATCGCAAACTCGATAGAGACCGTGATGAACGCTCACGCACTTGACGCACTCGTTTGTATGCCAAACTGCGATAAGATAGTCCCTGGCATGGTTATGGGTGCTTTAAGGGTCAATGTCCCAACCGTGTTTGTAAGCGGTGGCCCAATGAAAAAGGGCTACACAAAAGATGGCAAGCCAATCGACCTTGCGACTGCGTTTGAGGCGGTTGGTAAATTTGAGACCAAAGAGATAGACGAGGCCGAGCTAAGAGATATCGAGTGCAACGCATGTCCAAGTGGTGGTAGTTGCAGCGGTATGTTTACGGCAAATTCTATGAACACGCTTTGCGAGGCGATGGGCATAGCGCTCCCTGGCAACGGCACTATCCTAGCGCTAACTCCGGAGCGTGAGGAGCTTATTAGACAGGCTGCTCGCAGAATTTGCCAGATCGCCCTTGATGAGAAATTTAAGATAAGAAACATACTAAATGAAAAAGCGATCCGCAACGCACTTGTCGTTGATATGGCGATGGGTGGTAGCAGCAACACCGTTCTTCACATGCTAGCTATCTCAAGAGAGGCTGGCGTAAATTTAGATATCAAAGAGCTAAATAGAATCAGCCAAAATATCGCTCACATCGCTAAAATCAGCCCAAGTTTACCAAATGTGCACATGGAGGACATCGGCAGAGCTGGTGGTATGAATGCAGTGATAAAAGAAATTTCACGCAGAGATAATGGCATGCTAAATTTAGACAATCTCACAGTTAGTGGCGAAACTCTAGGAGAGCGCGTAAAGATAAGTGACATCAAAGATGAAAACATCATTCACAAAGTAGAAAACGCCTATTCACAAGTTGGCGGACTTGCCATTTTATTTGGAAATTTAGCCGAGCAAGGCTGTGTCATCAAGACAGCTGGCATCGTTGGCGAGCGTAAATTTAGCGGTAAAGCGGTCTGCTTTAACTCACAAGACGAAGCTATAGCTGGCATTTCAAGTGGTAAAGTAGATAAAGGCGATGTCGTCGTCATCCGCTACGAAGGTCCACGCGGAGGCCCTGGCATGCAAGAGATGCTAAGCCCTACTTCACTCATCATGGGACGAGGCCTTGGTGCAGATGTAGCGCTCATCACAGATGGTCGCTTTAGCGGGGCGACAAGAGGTCTAAGCATTGGCCACGTAAGCCCAGAAGCGGCTGAAGGCGGCATGATAGGTTTGCTAAAAGATGGCGACATAATCGATATAGACGTCGATAAATACGAGATAAACGTTCGCCTAAGCGAGGCTGAGATCGCAAAGAGAAGAGCAGAATTTAAACCAGTTGATAAAGCGCTAACCTCTCGCTGGCTAAGGCAGTACCGCAAACTAGTCACAAATGCTAGCAACGGAGCGATATTAGAAGCGTAAAATTTACCAAAAAAGCAAGGAGCAGCCTCTTTGCTTTTGTAAAAATATAAAAATTTCTTCATTTTTTAAGGATACTAAATGCAACAAGATTTCTATTTTTATGCTGCCATATTTTTAGGAGTACTATTTTTGATTGCGATATTTGTCATCTATTCATTTAATAGAGACAAACTCGAGCTAAAAACAAATTTGACACAAAAAGAGCAAGAAAATTTTGAAATTTCATCAAATCTAACAAATTTAGTATCTAAAAATAGTGAAAATCTGCAACTAATTAGCGAGCAAAAAGCAAGGCTTATGTCAAATCACGAGCGAATAGACGAGCTCATCAGTGAGATCGATGCGCTAAAAACCAAAATAGCGCAAAAAGATGAAGCCGAAGATGCAATGGAGCGCGTGATAAATGAGCTTAAAGAGAGTATCGGTACAGCAAATGAAAGGGCCAAGAATAACGAGGCAAATTTCACTGCAACACTAGCCGAGCTAAATCAAAATAAAAATGCTTTAGCCGAAGCAAATGAGAGAGAAAATAGATTAAAACGTGATATGGCTGTGCTTAGAAATGAAATAGAAGCAAAAGAAAATAGCCTAAAAGAGCAAGAGGCAAATTTATTAAAAGTAAAAAATGAGTTAAATTTGGAATTTTCTAATCTTGCAAATAAAATATTTGAAGAAAAAAGTGCAAATTTCACACAAAATAGCCAAAATTCTTTAGATCTTTTACTAAAGCCACTAAAGGAGCAAATTTCAACCTTTCAAGAGCGCGTAAATGCAGTCCATGACGAGTCAGTTAAAGGCATGAGCGCGCTAGGAACGCAGATTAAGCACATAAGTGAAATTGGTATCTCAATGTCAAAAGAGGCAAACTCACTAGCCACTGCATTAAAAGGTAGCAATAAAACACTTGGAAACTGGGGTGAAATACAGCTTGAACGCACATTTGAGGCTTCTGGACTTGTAAAAGATGAGCATTACTTGACACAACAAAATTTCAAAAACGAAGAAGGCAAACGTCTTATTCCTGATTTTATAGTAAAGATACCAGATGGTAAGCATCTAATAGTTGATTCCAAAGTCTCACTTATAGCTTACGAAAAGGCTATCACAGCCAGCAATGAGGAGGAGCTAAATTTAGCATTGAAAGAGCATATTGCTTCTATGAAAAATCACATAGATAGCTTAAATAGCAAAAATTATGGCGAGATCGTACCTGATAGTCCTGATTTTGTATTGATGTTTATACCAATTGAGCCAGCATATATCGAGGCTATGAAATTTGATAGTTCACTTTTTGACTACGCATTTCAAAAGCGCGTAATACTAGTATCTCACACTACACTTATGCCTATTCTTCGCACAGTGGCAAATTTATGGCGTATAGAGCGTGGCAATGAAGAGGCCAAAAATATCGTAAAGAGTGCGATTAAAATTTATGATAAAGTCCGCAATGTGGCCGAGCACATGAATAGACTTAGCAATACACTAAATACTGCAAATAAACATTTTAACGCCCTTGCATCAAGTTTTAGTGGCAGAGATGGTCTTGTCAGTAGACTTGAAAATTTTAAACGCTTGTCTCCAGACGATCAAAAAGATATAGAAGTAAAAGAAATCGGTGTAAATAACGAATTAGAAAAAGAGGATTAGGATATGGCTAGAAAAACTAGCCATAAAAAATTTATTTTAAAAGACCTTGTTTTTTCATTTGTTCCATTACTTGAGCAAACATCTCTTTAGCTTGTTTGCAAGTAGCGTCTTGTTGCTCTTTTGGAAGTGCAGCAAGTTGATCCATTGATTGTTTCTTTTGATCTTCATAAATTTTTACTTGTTGATCTTGACCAGCTTTTTTGTAAGCTTCAACCATCTTATCGATGTCTGAGAAGTATGATTTGCAAGTATCTGTAAGATCTGCAGCGTTTAGGCTTAGTGCAAAGCCAAGAGTAGCTAAAACTAAAAGTGATTTTTTCATCTCTTTCTCCTTGTGAAAATTTGAAAGAATTGTATCATTTTTATAATATTTTATTACTTAAATTAATAGTCAAGGCAAACACCTTGACTATTTTGGCTTTTAGCCTAGAAATTCGCGTTTAAAATACTCTTTTGGAGCTTTGCAAAGCGGGCAAGCACCTGGAGCTTTTTTACCTCTGTGAACGTGTCCGCACACCTCACAAACCCAGATATCTTCCTCGTCGCTCTCAAAAAAGCCCTCTTCATCAAGCATTTTTTTAAGCTCTAAATACTCTCTTTCATGCTCAACCTCGACCTTACCGATCGCGTTAAATAGCCTCTCAACATCTCTTAGCTCTTCTTCTTTTGCGATCTTTGCAAAGTCTGGATACATCGTCGTATGCTCGTAGTTTTCGCCAGCTGCCGCATCAAGTAAATTTTTATCCATCTTGTCAATTGGATCGTTCATTAGCTCGTGATATTTTTTAAACTCCGCTCTTGCGTGCCATTTTTCATTTTCAGCTGCCTCGTAAAAGTGTCTAGCTATTGCGTGATAGCCTGCTTCTTTGGCTAGATCGCCGTAAAGCTCATACTTGTTTCTAGCTTGTGACTCACCAGCAAATGCCTTCATTAAATTTACAGCTGTTAAATTTTCAGTGACGCACTTCATCTCTTCGCCGCAACAGGTTAGTGTACCGCCACCAACCTTTTGTACCTCAATCTCGTTGCCGCATTTTTCGCATTTGTATGTTTCGTACTGTCTCATTTTGACTCCTATTTTGATAAATTTTGATTGGATTATAACCAAATAATTAAAATAAGTAAATAATAATTTTTATTGATAACGTATATTATTATTTTATTTTTTACATAAAATTTGTGTGAGTTTTGTTACAAATGGAGAGACTAGCAAAAGCACAGGATACGCTACCACAAAGGCTTTTACGTAGGCGATTAGCCAAATTTTAACAAAGCCATCAATAAAGCCAAGGTTTAGATACGTCAGCACAAACGACATAAAAAATGCCATAAATGCTGACATTATAAACGCAAAAACATATCTATAAAATTTTGCCGGTATCATGAAATTTTACCTATCAACTCGCCTAGTCTTTTTGCATGATCGAGCACCTTTTGCCTCATCAAAGCAAGCTTTGCCTCATCGTGCCTGCTCTGATATGATAGCCCTCCGCTATAAACATAGCCTGCAAACTCCATGCCACACATATTTGCTAGCGCCTTAAGCGGCGGCAAAAACTCCTCTATCTCGTAGCGCTGAAGCGCTTCTTTTTTATAAAACTCCTCAGGCGCACCAGAGGTAAATGAAAGCACTAGCTTCTTGCCATGTAGCTTATCTCCCTTGCTGCCATGAGAGAAGCCATGAACTAGCACGTCCTCAAACCACTTTTGTAAAAGTGACGGCACGCCGTACCAGAAAAATGGATAAACAAGCACGATCACATCAGCCTTTACTAGCTTTTCTTGCTCGGCTTTTACGTCTATCACGTAGTTTTTATAAAGCTCGCTTAGTATGTCAAATTTAGCCTCTGGCAAGTGCTTTTTTAGCTCGTCCAAGATGATCTTATTTGCAAAGGAATTTTCAAGGTCGGTGTGACCTGATACGACTAAAATTTCACTCATTTTCTCTCCTTAAATTTACTTTCTTAAATTTACTTGCAAACAAAGCTACTAGCTTTGCTCGTGTCGCCACCCACGTATGTAGCCACCTTTGGATACGCACACACTAAAAATTCCTTGCCAGCGTAGGTCTTACTTTTTGCTAGCATGCTCTTTGGCGCTTCGCCCTTTCATTCGACCCCACATCTATGATTTCATTGTTTAAAATTTTCACATCTTTTAAACTCTCACATCCAGCCCTATCAAGGGCAAAAGCCGTGCTACTAATGAGTGCTAGTGCGCAAAAAAGTTAAATTTTCTTCATAGCATCTCCTAAAATTTTATCTTACTAAATGAGGTCTCGTTTTTTAGACCAAATCCGTCAAATTCATCTATCAGCCCAGCTCGCTCTTTGGCGTAAGCTTTGTAGTTTTCACTGTGGCGGTAGCTCTCAAAGCTAGCTTCGTCTTTGTAAATTTCAACCAAGATCCACTTATTAGGTGCCTCTTTTTGACTAAAGGCAAACTGCGCAAATGCAGCGTCATCTACGCTTTTTTGCATATATTTTTTGATGATCTTTTCAAATTTCGCATCGCTTTTTGCCTTAAGGCTTAAATTTGTGATGTGAAAGTAGGCATCTTTTAGGCGCTCTGGCGTTAAATTTTTAGAAAACGCGGCTCGATTTTTCACGCTGATAGCCTTTTTGCTAGCTAAAATTTCAGCGCTTGCGCTTGCAAATTTCTTAAAATGCGCCGAGCTTATATGCTTTTTATAAGCCGCCTCGTCCTTGTAAAACTCAAGCACGTAAAATAGCTCCGGCTTGCTCTTTGCGCTCGCAAAAAAGATCGCCTGCGTGCCTGGCTCGCTCTTTGAGCTTAGTATTTTTTCCCTGCCAAGCTGCTTTAGCAAACTCTTGTTATTTGGCGTAGAAAGCAGCTCATATAAGCTCACTTTCGCCTCTGCCCCAAAGGCACTAAGAGCTAAAAATGTCATTAAAAATAGCTTTTTAAACATCAAAACTCCTATAAATTTATCTTTCTACCACTCTTTTCATCCAAGCAAAAAGCTCGTCTAAGTCGTAGTCGCCGCCATGTCCTTGTCCCCAGACCGCTTCAAAATCAACATCTTTGCCAGCATTTTTAAGCGAGAGTGCAAGCATAGCAGGCACGGCGAGAGCTAGGTCGGTGTCGTTTGCACCCTGCCTTATGCGGTAAAATTTCGCCGCCTCTTTGTTTTTAGTGTAGTTCATCGCGTTCATCATCTTTATGACGCTAGCCTCCGCCATCTCGCCCTCGCTTCGCTCTTTTGCAAATTTAGTAAAGTGCTTTGCAGGCGTTTTGCTATCGCCAAAAAGGTCGTTTTCAGGATTTTCTAGCCCAAATCCGTCAAAGGCAACCACCTCTTTGGCACGTTTTAGTGAGGCGATGAAGTCTTCTAGCTTAAACGTATATCCAAGCGAGCATCCCTGCGTGTCAAGAGTTATAAATTTAGGCGTTAGCGTGTTTTTATCACCACTCTTTGTGGCCGTAAATGCCCTTGAGATGAGGGCGTTTATATACTCTTTGAAGTTGCCCTCGCCATTTTCGTCAAGGCTTAGTGCGTGACCTTTGGCATCTTTTAAATTTAGCGAGTTTAGATAGGCTGGGAATTTACTCTTTAGCTCACGTGAGAGCTCTTTTTGCCTGGCGTTTAGCTCGCCTGTGATAGTCTTTGGCTTTTTGCTCCTGTCGTTAAAAGTGCTCGCATCAAGACTTGCAAAATCAATCCTTTCAAATTTATCCAAATCCCCAAACATCCACTCATATGCCTCGTCCTCATGCTCTAAATTTGTAACAGGGCAGTAGGCTGAGACGGCATAAATTTGATCGTCCGCCTTTGCAGCGCCTAGCTCTTTAAGATATGGCTCATACTCTTTTGCATTTGCGCTTGTGCCTAGAAGTGCCGACATCGCGCCGCCTGCACTCGTGCCGTTTGAGATGATCTTATTTGCGTCGCCTGGCATAAATTTGTCGTTAAATTTAAGATATCTAACGGCCGCTTTTAGATCGACTATCGCAGCTGGCGCTTTGCCGATAAATTTCTCGCCATCTTTTAGCGTCCTGCCCCTAGCGCCAACGCTTGCCACGACATAGCCTCTAAAAAGCGCTTCAAGAGTGGCATTTGGCTTTTTGTTTTGAATTTCTGGCTTTGGTGGCATTGCGCTCATATAGCCGCCGATAGCGTTTGGCATAAAAATAGCCCCTTTTTGGTCGCTAAATTTACTCTCTGGCACATAAAAATTTAAGACCTGATAGTCGCTAACTGGCTTTGCCACATAGACTATACCCTCATATGCTCTAAATTTAAGCGTCCTTTCGCCAACCTGCACGCTTTTTAGCTCAAATTTGCTTTCATCGAATTTAAGCTCGCCACCAAAGCAAGTGCCTACTAAACAAACCCCTAAAATAGCAACTCTAACGCATTTCATGATCTGCCTTTTTATTTTGTCCTACTTTTGCTTTACTAGCCTTGGCGTAGGCTACCATGGCTTTAGCGCCTAGTTATCTTTTGGCTCGTATTTGATCGCGTAGTCAAATTTTGGCTTGCTTAAACTAAACTCAAAGCTATCTCTATCGACCGAACCAACGCAGTAATGGCTATCATAAAGTCGAAGCAAAAACTCCGCCATCTGCTCGCTCGTGCGATACTTTTTAAACGCTTTGTCGTAGTCGTAGCTCTCTTTGCTAGTTGCCACCATGCCAAATTCTGTCTTTGTGGCAGCTGGAGCTAACACTTTTTGCCTGCATTTTTGCCTGCTTGTCCTGTGCTAGCTCGTGATAAAGTCCCTCGCTAAAGGCACTTACGAAAAATTTGCTAGCGCAGTACGTGACGGCGTTTGGCACGATCTTGTAGCCGCCTATTGAAGAGATGTTTATAAGCTGCGTATCTTTATCTTTGTATTTTTTAGTAAAGAGCGTTGAGAGCGTGACAAGCGAGATGATGTTTAAATTTATCATCTGTGTGATCTTGTCTAAATTTTGCTCGCCGACCTTGTTATAGTCACCAAAACCAGCGTTGTTTATGAGCACTTTTAGCTCATATTTTTCTAAATTACGCCAAAGAGAGAGGACATTTTCCTGCTTTGAGAGATCACAAATCTCTATGACAACATCAACACCCGAAAATTTAGCTATCTCGCTTTTTAGCTCCCCTAAAAGCTCGCCGCGCCTTGCAATAAGGATCAAATCCTCCCCGCGCCTTGCAAATGCCTTTGCCGCCGCCGCTCCTATGCCTGAGCTTGCTCCAGTGATGGCGATGTATCTTTTCACTTAGCATACTCCATCGGGCTATAAATTTTGACACCTTCGCTGTGGTCATCTTGCGCTACTTGTACGATCACTTTAGCGATGTCAGTCGCCCTCATCGGACGATACTCGTCAAAAAAGCCTTTTGGGATAAATTTAAACACCTTTATCGCCAGGTACTCGCCAAGTCTAAATTCTTTCCTTTCAGTCTCAATAAGTGGCAGCCTAACGACGTGGAATGAACTATATCCAAGCTCTTTTATCTTTGCTTCTGCTTGACCTTTTGCCTTTAGGTAAAACGAGCCTGACTTTCTGTTTGCACCTGCAGCTGAGAGCAAGACAAAGCGTTTTGCGCCGCACTCCAAGCCAAATTTGGCAAAATTTATCGGATAGGTCACATCGACTTTGTAAAACTGCTCCTTGTGCTTTGCCACCTTTATCGTCGTGCCAAGTGCGCAAAAGACATCATCAGCGATAAATGGCACCTCATCTTTTAGCTCGTCAAAATTTAATATCTTTACTTCAAGCTTTTCGTGAGTAAATTCTAGCTCATGCCTAGCAAGGGCGATAACCTTACTATAATGCTCGCTCACGCATAAATTTTTTAAAATCTCACTTCCCACAGCACCGCTAGCTCCAGCTATAAGGGCGATCTTTTTCATATCTTTCCTTTATAAAATTTAGATAAATTCTATCTCGCTAAGGCAAAAATTTCACTTATAGCTTCTTTTGTATAAATTTGCTCCAAGCCCCTGCCCTTGGCGTAGTCATAAACTAGCGTCATGATCTCGTCTAAATTTGTCTCATCGACTCCGATTTCAATAAGACTCGTTGGCGTGCCGATCTTGCTAAACCACTCTTTTAATTTCTCTATGCCTGCGTCTGCGTCATCCACGCCAAAAATTTCTTTGCCAAAGCGCTTAAATGCCTTTAAATTTCTACTCTTATACCACTTCATCCAAGCTGGCATCACGACACTTAGCCCAGCCCCATGCGCGCAATCAACCACCGCACCTATTGCGTGCTCGATCATGTGATTTGGATATGAGTAGCCAGCTGTGCCAACGTAAGTTAAGCCATTTAACGCTATCGTAGCAGCCCAGGCAAACTCGCCTCTAGCGTCATAGTTTTCTGGCTCTTTTAGTAAAATTTCAGTCGTTTTCATGACCGTTTTGATGTTTGCTTCGATGTATAAATTTATGATCTCAGGCTGAACGCTCGCCGTAAAGTAGCCCTCGATGCTGTGAGCGATGATGTCAGAGGCTGAATAGACCAAATACTCCTTGCTAACGCTTGCTTGAAGTAGTGGATTTATCACTGAAACTTTTGGGTAAAGACAAGCGCCGTGCATGGCAAATTTCTCTTTTGTGTCTTCCTTTGTGACGACTGAGCCGCCGTTCATCTCTGAGCCAGTTGCAGCAAGCGTTATGATGTCAAAGATCATAAGCGCTTCACTTGGATCTTTGCCGGTAAAAAAGTCCCAAACGTCGCCACTATATTTAACTCCAGCAGCCACAGCCTTTGCCGTGTCAAGTACTGAGCCACCACCTATGGCTAGCACGCTATCAACACCTTGCTTTTTAGCTAAATTTATAGCCTCATTTACCTTGCTTAGCACTGGATTTGACTTCACGCTGCCTATCTTGCAAAACTCGATGCCATTTGCACTTAGGCTCTTTGCTGCGACATCAAAAAGACCATTTTTTATGATCCTATCGCTGCCATAGATGATAAGCGTCTTTTTAACACCAAATTCCTTCATGTATCTGCCGATGTTTTGCTCTTTGTCTTTGCCAAATTCTATTTTTGTAGGGTTTAAAAAGCTAAAATTTTGCATATTTTCTCCTTATTGGTTTTAATGATTATAGTTTTGCAAAGCAAAAATTTTTGTTAAAAATAATGAGTAGAAATTTAAAAATTTCTTAGTTTGATAGGAAGTTTTGAGATGATTTTTTTCGGATCAAAGCTACTTTTAGCATCAACCAAATTTCCAAAATTTTCACCTGTGCTAAGAAATTTTTGCAAATAATAATTGCCTCTATATCCAAGGTCATAAAGAATTTCAGACATCAAAGAAATATCTGTTTCATCTAAAAAATCTGCATGCACGGTTGTTCTTACTTCAAAATCAAAATTTATCTCAAGCAGATATTTTAGCGTGCTAATAAATTTTTCATATAAATTTGAGCCAGTTACGCCCGTAAATTTCTCTTTTGGCGCTTTAAAATCAAGTGCGATATAGTCAATCAGCCCTTCGCCTATCGCCTCTTTTAAAATCTCAATATGAGAGCCATTTGTATCGACCTTTAGGCAAAAATTTCTTGACTTAACCTCTTTTGCAAGTTTTAAAAACAAAGGATTTGCTGTGCATTCGCCACCGCTAAAGACGATGCCATTTAGCTTACCTATACGGCGGTCCAAGAAGTTACAAACCTCATCCATTTCTATATTGCCATTTGAATTTACAACTTCTATATTGTAGCAATACACGCATCGCATATTACAGCCTGCAAACCAAACTACCGCAGCCACTTTGTCTGGATAATCAAGCGTAGTAAATGGCGTTATACTAAAGACTTTATGCAAATTTATGGACCTTTTGAGATTTAAAAGGCACAGAAGATTGTGCCTTTTTTATTTGAGTTTTTGTATTTTTATTAGCTGCGGTGATTATCTTTTGCAGCAACTTGCGTATTCATCAAATTTAATACGCTCTTTATGCTCACCTTTTTTACCAAGGTTAAAGCTCTCAACTGGGCGATGATAACCCATAACACGAGTATAGACTACGCATTTTGTGCGTTTGTCTTGTACTTTTTCTAAAATTTCTTTTTCTGTCATTTCCTCTCCTTATTTGGAATTGTTCTTCTCTTTTTCTATTAATTCTGCATCACAAAGCGGACAAAATTCATGCTCTCCAGCAATGTAGCCATGTTTTGAACAAACGCTAAATACAGGCGTTATCGTGATATATGGAAGCTTATAATTTGAGATTATGCTCTTTACAAGCTCCTTGCAAGCTTTAGGTGAGCTAATCCTTTCTTTCATATAAAGGTGAAATACTGTACCACCAGTATATGAAGTCTGAAGATCATCTTGTAAATCAAGTGCCTCGTAAGCATCATCTGTAAAATTTGCTGGAAGCTGGGTTGAGTTTGTGTAGTAAATATTCTCCCCACCGCCTGCTTGAATGATGTCTGGATAGCGCTTTTTATCCTCTTTAGCAAAGCGGTAAGTTGTGCCTTCAGCTGGAGTCGCCTCAAGGTTGTATAAATTTCCAGTCTCTTCTTGAAATGTCCTTATCTTGTCGCGCAAAAACTCGATCATCTCAATAGCAAAATCACATCCAAATTTTGTTGAGATATTCTCCTTATCATTTGTGAAATTTCTAAGAAGCTCGTTCATACCATTTATACCGATCGTGCTAAAGTGGTTATTAAAGTGCTTTAGATATCTAGCCGTATAAGGATAAAGTCCTCTATCATACATCTCTTGTATAAATTTGCGCTTCTTTTCAAGTGTCGATTTAGCAAGCTCCAAAAGATAACTAAGCCTGTTATAAAGTGCGACTTTATCACCTTTGAAGTTGTATCCTAGGCGAGCTAAATTTATAGTGACAACGCCGATCGAGCCCGTCATCTCAGCACTACCAAAAAGACCGCCTCCTCGTTTTAAAAGCTCCCTTAGATCAAGTTGCAAACGGCAGCACATAGAGCGAACATGTCCTGGTTTGTAGGCTTTTTCGTTTTCTATCTTATTGCCATGTTCGTCATAAGTGTATTGTGAGCCGATAAAATTTTGAAAGTAGCTTGAGCCCATTTTGGCAGTATTTTCAAAGAGCACATCCGCCACTTCACTATCCCAGTCAAAATCCTCTGTGATATTTACCGTTGGTATCGGAAATGTAAAAGGCTGTGAGCACTTATCGCCAGCTGTTAAAACCTCGTAAAATGCCTTATCTATGCGTGCCATTTCAGGCTCGAAGTCCTTGTAAGTCATATCGATTAGTTTTTCTCTGCCACGCTCGTTTGCTTTTTTCAAAATTTTTTCATCTTTTACATTTGTAAAAAGGTGTATATCATCGCTCGTTGGGATCTGATCCCTTAGGTCGCTTGGGCAAGTGATGTCGATAGTTACGTTTGTAAATGGACTTTGTCCCCAGCGTGCAGGCACATTTAGGTTGAAAATAAAGCTAGTTATCGCCTTTTTGATCTCAGCGTCACTTAGATCATCTTTGAAAACATAAGGTGCAAGGTAGGTATCAAAGCTAGAAAACGCCTGAGCGCCAGCCCACTCGCTTTGCAAAATTCCTAAGAAATTTGCCATTTGATAAAGTGCCTCTCTAAAATGCTTTGGTGCTTTACTCTCAACTCTGCCACGAACGCCGTTAAAGCCCTCATTTAGCAAGGCTCGCAAACTCCAGCCAGCGCAGTACCCTGTAAGGCAGTCAAGGTCATGGATGTGGTAGTCTCCGTTTCTGTGGGCTAGGCCCTCTTCTTTACTATAAACAGCGTCTAGCCAGTAGTTTGCGATAACTTTGCCAGCGGTGTTATTTATAAGGCCTGCGTTTGAATAGCTTGTATTTGAGTTTGCAGAAATTCTCCAATCAGTGCCGTTTATATACTCATTTATCGTTTGAGTTGAATTTATGTAAGTCGTATCGTCATTTAGGCCTAAAATTTGCTCACGCTGAAGTTTGTGAGTATGGCGGTAGAGCATAAAGCTCTTTAAAACGTCGAAATATCCACTATTAAATAGCTCTTTTTCGATCGCATCTTGGATGTCCTCGACTGTTATTGCGCTTGATTTTTGAAAGATATCTTGGACTACGTTTGTAAAAACTTTCTCATCATAAGCTAAATTTTCGCTAGCAAATGCTTTTTTTATCGCATCTACTATCTTATATGCTACAAATTCTTGTCTTGTGCCATCTCTCTTCAAAATCTCACGCATTACTCGCTCTTTCTTCTAAATTTTTCAATATAAAGTTTAAAAGTATAGGACAAGAAAGCTTAAATAA
>NZ_PIRR01000041.1:0-13129 GCF_003048555.1 Campylobacter concisus
ATTTATAACTTTTTTGCAACTTTATAGTTAAAATACCCAGTTAAGTGCTATTTTGTTAAAATCACGCAAAACTAATCAAAGGTAAAGCTATGAAAGAAGAGAAAAACGCACACAAAAAGATGTGGGAGGGCAGATTTAGCGAGGCTAGCTCGAAGCTACTTGAGGAATTTAATGCTTCTATAAATTTTGATAAAAATCTTTTTGAAGAAGATATCGCCGGGAGTAAGGCTCACGCAAAGATGCTTGGAATTTGTGGAATTTTGAAAAAAGATGAGTCAGAGGCGATCATAAAGGGGCTTGATGAGGTTTTATCTGAGATAAGAGCAGGTAAATTTGAGTTTAAGCTAGAAGATGAAGATATACACATGGCAGTTGAGAAGCGCCTTAGCCAGATCATCGGCGCCGAGCTTGGTGGTAGATTGCACACAGCTAGAAGTAGAAACGACCAAGTTGCGCTTGATTTTAAATTTTATGTTTTGAAGAAAAATTTAGAAATTTCTTCATGTATAAAAGAGCTCATCGCCACGCTTACAAATTTGGCAAAAAACCACAAAGATACGCTAATGCCAGGCTACACACATCTTCAACATGCTCAGCCAGTAAGCCTTAGCTATCACTTGCTAGCATATGCATTTATGTTTAAAAGAGATTTCGAGCGTTTTGTTAGCTCATATGAGCGAAACAACCTAAGTCCGCTTGGCTCAGCAGCACTTGCAGGCACTCCTCATAAGATAGATAGAACTATCGTTGCGAGTGAGCTTGGCTTTGCAGGTTACACGCAAAATGCGATGGATAGCGTGAGCGACCGTGACTTTGCGCTGGAAATTTTATTTAACATTAGCGTTTTTATGACGCACGCTTCTAGGCTTTGCGAGGAGCTTATACTTTGGAGCTCACAAGAATTTGGCTTTGTAAGCATCAGTGACGCTTATAGCACGGGCAGCTCCATAATGCCTCAAAAGAAAAATCCAGACGTTGCTGAGCTCATACGCGGTAAAACTGGGCGTGTAAATGGAAATTTGGTAGCGTTACTAACCACGATGAAAGGCCTGCCACTTGCTTACAATAAAGATATGCAAGAAGATAAAGAGGGCGTGTTTGACAGCGTCTCAACCATTTTAAGCTCGGCTACTATCCTAAACGAGATGATAAAAACAGCTAAATTTAACGAAAAAAACATGCTAAAAGCGACAAAAAATGGGCATCTAAGTGCCACTGATTTGGCAGACTATCTAGTGCGTGAAAAAAATATTCCATTTAGAACGGCGCATTTTATCACAGGCAAAGCTGTCGCAAAAGCTGAAAGTTTAGGACTTGATTTGAGTGAACTAAACGAAGAGCAGCTAAAAAGTGTTGATGGTAATTTAGATGCAAAAGCCGTCAAATTTCTTGATTTGCATGCTTCAAAAGAGGCGCGTTGTTCGCAGGGCGGTACAGCAAATAAAAGCGTTGATGAGCAGATAGAAATTTTAGATTACTGGCTTAAGAAAAAAGAGTTATAATTACGCAAAATCTACAAATTTTAAAGGATGAAATAATGTTTTTTGATGGCAAAAATAAAGAGCTTTCTAGTAAAAACGAAGCTTTGCAAAGAGAAAATGAAGCTTTAAAGGCTGAAATTTTAGCACTTAAAAATGAGCTAAAAAACGTTAAAACTTGTGAGCCAAAAGAGCAAGCTAAGGATAAGCAAGAAGCTGTAAATTTATTGCTTTCAAGTTATCAAGATGGTATAAATTTTTTGCAATTAACAATGGAAGAAAATCTAAAAATGCTTGAAAGTATAAATGGACTAAATGAAAAGACTTTCAAAGAGACGGGCGAACTCAAGTCGCAAACGGCTGAAATTTTAAACTCGATCGAGCAAGTAAGCCAGATGAGCAATGACCTTTCAAATGACGCTTCTTCGCTTAATGGAAGCGTAAATTCGATTGCTGAGATTATAAATCTAATTAAAGACATCTCAGATCAGACAAATTTACTAGCTCTAAATGCTGCGATCGAGGCGGCTCGTGCTGGTGAGCATGGACGAGGTTTTGCTGTCGTGGCAGATGAAGTTAGAAAGTTAGCTGAGCGTACTCAAAAAGCAACTCTTGAAGTAGAAGTAAATATAAATGGCCTTAAGCAAAGTGCAAACACGATGATTGAAATGAGTGAGAATTTCTCAAAAATTTCTGCAAATGCTATGAAAATTTTAGGTGGATTTGAAGGAAATATCTCAAGCGTAAACTCAAATACGCAAAATATCCTAAATCAGGCTTTAAATGTTACAAATGAAGTCTATGTAAGCAATGGAAAAATAGATCATATAAATATGAAGCTAAATGGATATAGAGGCGTGCTTTTAAATGAATTTAATAAAATTCAAGATGTTCATGAGTGTAGATTTGGCAAATGGTATGAAAAAGATGTGAAAAATACTCTTGTAAAAGATGCCAAAATTCTCTCAAGTATCGCAGCTCATCATGAAAATGTTCATCATGGACTAGAAAAAGCGATGGTTATTTTTGCTGATAAAGACAAAGGAAATCTACCTGGCGTTGAAATATTAAAAGATGTAGAAAACTCAAGTAAAGTAGGTTTTGAAGAGTTGCTTGAAGCTATTAAGTCTGCAAGAAAATAAAATTTTAGACTCAGGCTTTGAGTCTAAAATTTATAAGTTATTAAAATGTGCTTTGTGGATCAGCTACGCCTTCGCTCCAGCCAAGTTTCGCTCCGCCAAGCAGGTGAAAATGTAGATGCATAACTTCTTGACCACCGTTTTCACCGCAGTTTGTTATAAGGCGGTATCCGCTCTTATCAACGCCCATTAAGGTCGCCACTTCTTGGATAAATTTTGTCATCTCTCCCATTAAAATTGGATCCATCTCTTGGAAATTTTTATAGTGTTTTTTTGGGATGATTAGGATGTGGATCGGTGCTTTTGGGTTTATGTCGTTAAAAGCTAGAAATTTCTCGCTTTCAAGCACTTTGTTGCAAGGGATTTCACCAGCTACGATCTTTTCAAATATGGTCATTTTAGCTCCTTTGAAATTTTGCGAAATTATATCAAAGTGTGCTTAAATTTCGTGCTCTTTATCTTGATTTTAACTCTTTTTCTATAAAATCGACTCAAAAATTTATAAAGGTAAAAAATTGCAAGATTTCGTTAATAAAATCAAAAATGAAATTTCAACGCTTGACGATCTTGAGAAGGTCAGGGTAGAAATTTTTGGCAAAAAGGGCATCTTGGCGCAAGGCTTTGCAAAGCTAAAAGAGCTTGGCGAGGACGAGAAAAAGGAATTTGCAGCAAATTTAAATAAGCAAAGAGATGAGCTTGGCTCGTTAATAGAAGCTAAAAAAGCTGAGCTTAGCGAACAAGAGATAGATAACAAGATGAAAAAAGAAGCCGCTGATATCACGCTATTTAATGAGCCTGTTGCCAGCGGAGCGCTGCACCCTGTGATGGCCACGATGGATAAGATAATTGAATATTTTTTAGCTCTAAATTTCTCACTTGAAACTGGACCACTAATAGAAGATGATTTTCACAACTTTGAGGCGCTAAATTTACCAAAATATCACCCAGCAAGGGATATGCAAGATACATTTTATCTAGATGATTTTAGACTTTTAAGGACGCATACGAGCCCAGTTCAGGTACGAACCATGCTAAATCAAAAGCCACCTATTCGCATGATAGCGCCAGGTACTGTCTTTAGACGTGATATGGATTTAACTCATACACCGATGTTTCACCAGGTTGAGGCTCTTGTGGTGGAGGATGCTGAGAAAGTTAGCTTTGCAAATTTAAAATCAATGCTTGAGGGCTTTTTAAAGCACATGTTTGGCGACGTTGAAGTGCGTTTTCGCCCTAGCTTCTTTCCATTCACGGAGCCTAGCGCAGAGGTTGATATTAGTTGTATATTCTGCCATGGCAAGGGCTGCAGGGTGTGCAAGCAGACTACTTGGCTTGAGGTACTTGGATGTGGCGTCGTTGATCCAAATGTATTTAAGGCGGTTGGCTATAAAAATGTAAGTGGATACGCCTTTGGCCTTGGCGTTGAGAGATTTGCAATGTTGCTTCATAGAGTGCCTGATCTAAGGTCGCTTTTTGAGGGAGATTTAAGATTGTTGGAGCAGTTTAAATGATAATTTCAAAGCATTGGTTAAACGAGTGGATCGACCTTAGCGACGTTAGCGGCGAGACACTTTCAAAGACATTAAATTCTATCGGGCTAGAGGTTGATAGCTATAAAGAGATAAATTTACCAAAGAGTATTGTGGTTGGCTACATAAAAAGTAGAGAGAAGCACCCAGATGCCGATAAACTAAGCATTTGTCAAGTGGATGTTGGTGGAGAGACGCTTCAGATCGTGTGTGGGGCTAAAAATGTTGAAGCTGGCCAGTTTGTGCCAGTTGCACTTATTGGTACGACTATGCCAAATGGTCTTGAGATAAAAAAAGCAAAGCTAAGAGGTGTTGAGTCAAGTGGTATGATCTGCTCTTCAAGTGAGCTGGGACTTCCAAAGGTAAACGATGGAATTTTGCCACTTGATGAGAGTATCGGCAAGCTAAAACTTGGTACAAGTCTTAGCGA
This sequence comes from Campylobacter concisus, assembly GCF_003048555.1. GTDB lineage: Bacteria > Campylobacterota > Campylobacteria > Campylobacterales > Campylobacteraceae > Campylobacter_A > Campylobacter_A concisus_AO. The sequence continues at coordinate 4,577 of NZ_PIRR01000041.1, forward strand.
ATTTGAGATATTTAAAGATACGATAATCGAAGTTGATGTCACAGCAAACAGGGGTGATTGCCAAAATTTACATGGCATTGCAAGAGAAATTTGTGCAGCGCTTGATTTAAATATGAAAGATAGTCACGAAGACGATGAGAGCGAAAATTTACTAGGTATTGGCAGAATAGCTTCTGTGCGAGCAGAGGATAAAGTAAGTGGGTCATTTTTGTATAAGGCTTTTGAGCTAAAAGAAGGACTATATGAAAATCTAATAACTCGCATGCGTCTAGCATTAATAGAGTGTCAAAAGACAAATTTAGTTGAGAGACTGCTTGAATACGCGACATTTTTCACGGGTGTTTTATTTAGGGCTTATGATCACACTAAACTAGTAAGTGAAGGCGAAAAAGCTGTTTTTGATATAAAAAATGGCGAAAATGGCGAATGTGTCGTTTATTGCGGGGATAAAAATTTAGGCATTGCTGGAATTTACCAAAGCGACATAGCAAGGGTAGATGAGAAGTCAAAAGTGATCCTAGTAGAAGCTAGCTATGTAAAGCCAGATGTAGTTTCAAAAGCTATTTTTGAAAATAAAAATTTACCAAAGGGTGATCAAATTTATCGCTCAAGTCGTGGTAGCGAGCCAAATTTAGCTTATGGAGCGGATTATTTATTTAAAAGACTTGCTAATTTTAAAGATACTCTAAATCTCTTTGCTGGCTCACAGCAGTCGCTTTTAAACACCGAGCCTATAACACTAAGCATCTCTCTTTTTGAGCTTAAAAATATGATCGGTCAAGATATTGCTAGAAATGATGTCGTTAAAATTTTAAAGAAACTTGGCTTTGAGATCGCAGTAAATGTTGAGCAAGAGAGTTTTAACGTAAAAGTGCCGTTATTTCGCCATGATATAGTAAATTCTCACGATGTTTGCGAGGAGATCGTAAGGATAGTAGGCATAGACAATATCGCCTCAAAACCACTAAATTTCTCTGAGAAAAATAGGCTAAATAAGACATATTTTGACTATAAAAACGCCCTAAATTTAAGGCGTAGAGCAGCTGATAATGGCTTTTTTGAAAGCGTGCACTATGTCTTTGATAGTGAGGATGAGCTTAGTGAGCTAAATTTTAAACCATGCAAAGTCAAGATACTAAATCCTATAAATAACGAGTTAAACACGCTTAGACCGACACTTGTTAATCACCTTCTAAACTCAAGCGAGAAAAATATCAAAAACTCGAAACGCTCAGTTAGACTATTTGAGCTTGGAGAAATTTTTGATGAAAATGCAAATCAGGGCTTAAATTTAGGCTTTGCTGTATCTGGGCTTTTAAAAGAGCCAACACTTATAAACGGCGCAAAGGGCGAGGAGGCAAATTTCTACGCATTTGCAGCGATGGTGCAAAATGTCATAGGTAAATTTGAGCTAAAACCTTGCCGCGAAATATCGTATCTTAGCCCATACGAGCAAGCACACATCTATCAAAATGGCGAAAATATCGGCTATATCGGTAGAGTTGATGCAAGGGTTGAGGCAAAAAGGGATCTGCCAAAAACTTATGTTTGCGAGATTGATTTTACTAAGCTTAAATTTGAGCCAATTTTGGCAGTGCCTTACTCAAAATTCCAAAGCACTACAAGGGATCTTAGCCTCATCGTGCCTGAAAATTTTGAGGCTGGACGAATTTATGAGTGCATAAGAGGGCTAAATTTAAAAGAGCTAAAAGAATTTTTACCAGTTGATATTTATAAAGATGCGAAGCTAAATGGCTCAATTAGTCTTAGCCTCAAATTTACATTCCAAGATATGGAAAAAACGCTTGAAGATGATGATATAAACGCACTTATGGATAAAATTTTAAGCGAGCTAAAAGAGAAACTAAATATCGGAATAAGATGAGAATTTATCCATTAGAAAAAAGTCTAAATTTAACCATCGACGACATTGCAGCCGATAAGTCTATCTCGCATAGATGCGCGATCTTTTCGCTTTTAAGCGACAAGCCATCTCGCATTAGAAATTACTTAAGAGCAGGCGACACGCTAAATACCTTAAAGATCGTCGAGCTCCTTGGCGCAAAGATCGAAGATAACGGCGCTGAAATAACGATCACTCCGCCACAAAAGATAAAAGAACCAAATGAAATTTTGGAGTGTGGCAACTCGGGCACGGCGATGAGGCTTTTTATGGGATTACTTGCTGCGCAGGACGGCTTTTTTGTGCTAAGTGGCGATAGATATTTAAACTCACGTCCAATGGCTAGAATAGCAAAACCTCTAAACGATATGGGTGCAAAGATAGATGGTGCAAACAACGCAAATAACGCTCCGCTTTGCATAAGAGGGACGAAATTTGAAAGATTTAGTTTTGAGAGCAAGATCGCCTCAGCTCAGGTAAAAAGTGCGCTTTTGCTGGCGGCTCTTTACTCAAATGGCTGCAAATTTAGCGAGCCAGAGCTAAGCAGAGATCATACTGAGCGCATGCTTGCTGGCATGGGAGCTGATATAAGGCGTGACGACCTAGAGATCACGCTAGAGCCGATGAAAGCCCCACTTGCGCCACTTGATATAGATGTACCAAATGATCCAAGTTCTGCATTTTTCTTTGCGGTTGCAGCTCTAATTATCCCAAATTCGCATATCATTTTAAAAAATATCTTGCTAAATAAAACTCGCATCGAAGCTTATAAAATTCTAGAAAAAATGGGAGCTGAGATAAAATTTCACAAAACCTCAAGAAAATACGAAGATATCGGTGATATTGAGGTCAAGTACTCACCAAACTTAAAAGGTGTAGAAGTTAGCGAAAATATCTCGTGGCTCATCGACGAAGCCCCAGCTTTAGCTATTGCATTTGCCTGCGCTAAAGGTCAAAGCAAGCTAACAAATGCAAAAGAGCTTCGCGTAAAAGAGAGTGATAGGATAGCTGTCACGATAAATGCATTAAAAGCATGCGGTATCGAGGCAAGCGAGCTTGAAGATGGCTTTATCATAAATGGTTCAGAGGCTAAATTTGCCACGATAGATAGCCACGGAGATCATAGGATCGCGATGAGCTTTGCCATACTTGGACTAAAATGTGGCATGCAGATAGAAAAGAGCGAATTTATTGCCACATCGTTTCCAAATTTTGCTGAAATTTTAAAGAAAATGGGAGCTAGAGTTGAAGATTGAGCTTGCTAGTAGTTATGGATTTTGCTTTGGTGTAAAAAGGGCGATAAAGATCGCTGAAAATGCAGGAGATGCTGCGACCATTGGGCCACTCATCCATAATAATGAAGAGATAAACAGGCTTGAGAAAAACTACAATGTAAAGACGCTTGAGGGTATAGACGAGCTAAAGGATGAGAAAAAGGCGATCATCCGCACTCATGGCATCACTAAAAATGACCTTGCGGAGCTAAAAAAAACTGATATAAAAGTGATTGATGCAACTTGCCCATTTGTGACAAAGCCACAGCAAATTTGTGAAAAAATGAGCGAAGAGGGCTATGATGTGGTGATTTATGGCGATATGCATCACCCTGAAGTAAAGGGTGTGAAGTCATACGCCAAGGGTAATGTCTACGTCGTGCTTGAAGAGAGCGAGCTAGATGGCATTAAATTTAAGCAAAAGGTCGCACTTGTTAGTCAAACGACTAGAAAAGTTGAGAAATTTATGCAGATCGCAAACTATCTCATGCTTCATGTAAAAGAGGTGCGTGTTTTTAACACCATCTGTAACGCAACATTTGAAAACCAAGAGGCCGCTAAAAATTTAGCAAAAAGGGCTGACGTGATGATAATTATCGGCGGAAAAAACAGCTCAAACACAAAACAACTCTACCTAATATCTAAAAATTTCTGCGAAGATAGCTACCTAATTGAAAGCGAAGAAGAGCTTGAAAGATCATGGTTTGACGGTAAAGATTTGTGTGGCATAAGTGCAGGTGCAAGCACGCCTGACTGGATCATACAAAAAGTCGTTGATAGAATCAAAAAAGTATAAAATTTATCCTAGCTAAAGCCACAATTAACTATAATAAGCCAATTTGCCTCTACTGGCATAATAAAATTTAAAGGATCAAGATGGCTGTGAACAAAAGTGTTCAATTAGGAAAAGCAAAAGACGAAGATATCGAAGATATCGATTTTGCTGCGATGTTAGAGGAGTCTTTTAAAAAGACTGAAGAAGATAGTGACGCAAAAATCGTCAGTATCAATGGTGATGAGGTTTTAATCGACGTTGGCAAGAAATCAGAAGGCATTTTAAATATTTCTGAAATCACTGATGCTAATGGTAACCTGACGCATAAAGTTGGCGATACGATCAAAGTTGTAATAACTGGATCAAGAAATGGAAGACCTATAGTGTCGCACAAAAAAGCACTTAGAAAAGAGAAAGTTAAAGCTTTCATCGAAGCTTACGATCCTGAAAATTCTGGCGAAATCGACGTAAAAGTAGTTGGAAAAAATAAAGGTGGCTTTATAACTCAAGATGCAAATGGGGTGGAATTTTTCTTACCAAAAACTCACAGTGGCTTTAAAAACGCTGAAGGAGTAATTGGTAAAACATATAAAGTAAGAGTTATAAAAATTGATAAAGAAGAAAATAGCATAGTTGTCTCTAGAAAGAAAATTTTAGATGACGACCGCAAAAAGCGTAAAGAAGCTCTATCAAGCATAGTAGAAAATGATAGCGTTATAGAGGGCACGGTTAAAAAAATCACAACTTATGGTATGTTTGTTGATGTTGGCGGAGTTGATGGGCTTGTGCATTATAGTGAGATAAGCTATAAGGGTCCAGTAAACCCTAGCTCACTATATAAAGAAGGCGATAAAGTTTTAGTTAAAGTTATCAGCTATGACAACGAAAAACGCCACTTGTCTCTATCTATCAAGGCGGCTACTCCAGATCCTTGGGAAGAGATCATAAACGATGGACTAGAGGTTGGTGACACTATTAAAGTTACAGTTAGCAATATCGAGCCTTACGGCGCATTTGTTGATCTTGGAAATGATATTGAAGGATTTTTGCATATATCTGAAATTTCATGGGACAAAAATATCAAAAATCCAAAAGATCACATCAATGAAGGTCAAGAGATTGATGTTGAGGTTATTGAGATAGATGCAAAAGGACACCGCCTAAGAGTAAGCCTTAAAAATTTACTTCCAAAGCCATTTGATGAGTTTAAGGCAAAACACAAAGAGGGTGACGTAGTAAAAGGCGTTGTGACAACTATCACAAATTTTGGCGCATTTGTTAGAGTGGGTTGCGTTGAAGGCTTGTTGCATAACGAAGACGCATCTTGGGATAGAAACGATAAATGCAAAGACATGTTTAAAGCTGGTGACGAGCTTGAAGTAAAAATCATCAAAATCGATAGCGCTGAACAAAAAGTTTCACTCAGCCTAAAAGATCTAAAACAAAGTCCAGTTCAAGCATTTGCTGATAAATTTAATGTAGGCGATATCGTAAAAGGAACAATTCGCGATATTAAAGACTTTGGCGTGTTTGTAGAGCTTGGTAATAACGTTGATGCGCTGATCCGCAAAGAAGATTTAGGTAGTGTAGATGTTAGTACACTTAAGATCGGTGATGAGATTGAAGCAGCTATCGCATTTATCGATGAGAAGAAAAATAGAATTCGCCTTAGCATACGCCGTTTAGCAAAACAAAAAGAGCGTGAAGTGTTAAATGAGATCAATGATAACGACGATAAAGTAACACTTGGCGATATCATAAAAGAACAATTACTTTAGTTTAAATGGGCAGACGCGTACTTTTATTAGTAGTTGTCCTGCTATTTGTAATATTGGGTTTGGTTGGAATTTCTCTTGTTAAATTTGCAAGTGTAAATTTCAGCCAGATACATGAAGAAAATATCACAAATGAGCAAAATTTAACCAAAAATACAACCAGCAATATTAACTGGATGAGTGAGCTAGCAACTATTAGAAAAAGAGATTATGTGCTGCCTGTAAATGAAATTTTTATAGAATACAACCGACCCAAAATAGAAAAACCAAAGATTACTGCATATGAGCTTTTGATAGATAAAAATGATATCTATTCAATGTTTTGTTTGATGCAGACTTTAAGAAAAAGCGAGGTCGATTTTACTGTTGTAAAAGATGGTGCAAAAAGCCAGATATTTTTAAATACTCAAGACTCTAAACTTCTACAAAATATCATTTTAGAACTAAGAGTTTATGATATCCACTCAAGTGTGAGAGAGGTAAAATTATGAAAACTATCATTGTTTGCGATGCGATACATCCAGTAGGTTTTGAACTTTTAAAGAAAGAGCAAGATATAAACGTAATAGATGCGGTTAATACGCCCAAAGATGAACTTTTAAAAATTTTAGGCGAGGCGGATGTTGCTATAACAAGAAGCTCAACTGAAGTAAACGAGGCCTTTTTAAACGCTGGTAAAAAACTAAAAGCTATCGTTAGAGCTGGTGTTGGTGTAGATAATGTCGATATAGAAGGATGCTCAAGGCGTGGCATAATAGCTATGAACGTTCCAACTGCAAACACTATTGCCGCGGTCGAGCTGACAATGGCGCATATGCTAGCTTCAGCTAGATCTCTTGAATACGCTCATAATGATCTAAAGCTAGATAGAATTTGGAAGCGTGAGAAATGGTATGGCGTTGAGCTTTTTAAGAAAAAGCTTGGTGTGATCGGCTTTGGAAATATTGGCTCAAGGGTAGCTGTTCGTGCAAAAGCTTTTGGTATGGAGATCATCGCTTATGATCCATATATTGATCCATCTAAAGTTATCGATATGGGCGGTACTTATACTAAAAATTTTGATGATATTTTAGCATGTGATTTTATCACGATACATACGCCAAAAACTAAAGAGACGACCAATATGATAGGCGCTAAAGAGATCGCAAAAATGAAAGATAGCGTAAGACTTATAAACTGCGCTAGAGGCGGTCTTTATAACGAAGAAGCGCTTTATGAAGGACTAAAAAGTGGCAAAATAGCATTTGCCGGTATTGATGTTTTTACAAAAGAGCCAGCGACTGATCATCCACTTCTTGATCTAAATAATGTAAGCGTCACACCGCATCTTGGAGCAAACACCCTTGAGTCGCAGCGAAATATCGCAGTTGAGGCAGTCGAGCAAGCTATTTTAGCAGCTCGCGGTATAAGCTATCCAAATGCGTTAAATTTACCTATAAAAACAGAAGATCTACCGCCATTTGTTGAGCCTTATATCGATCTTACAAGCAAGATGGCATTTCTTGCTGCACAGATAAATAAAAGCGTTATCAAGGCTATCCGCATAGAGACTCATGGGCAGATTAGCGAATATGCAAATTCAATGTTAACTTTTGCAATCGTGGGCGCCTTAAAAGAGAGTCTTGGTGATGCGATAAATTATGTAAATGCTAAATTTTTATGCGATGAAAAAGGTATAGTGACCGAAACTAGCCTTGGTGGAGATAGCATTTTTAAAAATAAAATTACCGTTCGCTTAACTACTGAAAATGGTATTGTAACCGTAGGTGGAACGGTATTTGGTGAAAATCAGCAACGTATCGTAACGATAAATGGTTTTAAGACTGACTTTAAACCAAAAGGCAAGATGATCATCTTTAAAAATCATGACGTACCAGGTGTTATCGCTCAGATTAGTAAAATTTTAGCTGATGAAAAGATCAATATCGCAGACTTCCGCCTTGGTAGAGATGATCACAATATGGCACTTGCTGTCATTTTGGTTGATGAACATATAAAAGTAGAAACGTTAGAGAGACTAAACGCACTTGAAGCTTGCGTTTGGGCTCAATACGCAGTTATATAAAATTTTGAAAGGATAAAAAATGGCTTCATATTCAATGGGCGATCTAAAAAAAGGGCTAAAGATCGAGATCGATGGCGTTCCTTATAAAATCGTAGAATATCAACACGTTAAACCGGGCAAAGGTGCAGCTTTTGTTCGTGCGAAAATCAAATCTTTTATCGACGGAAAAGTACTTGAAAAAACTTTTCACGCAGGCGATAAATGCGAGCAACCACATCTTGAAGAAAAAGAGATGCAGTATCTTTATGATGATGGTGAATATTGTCAATTTATGGATACGGTTACTTATGAACAAGTTGCTATCAGCGACGAGGATGTGGGTGATGTTAAAAAATGGATGATCGATGGCATGATGGTTGAAATTTTGTTTCACAATGGCAATGCAATCGGCGTTGAAGTGCCACAAGTAGTTGAGCTAAAGATAGTTGAGACTCCACCAAATTTCAAGGGCGATACGCAAGGCGGTAAAAAGCCAGCTACTCTTGAGAGTGGTGCGGTAGTTCAGATACCATTTCACGTACTTGAGGGCGAGGTTATCCGTGTGGATACTGTTCGCGGCGAGTATATCGAGCGTGCGAATAAATAAAGCAGTTTAATCTTTCTTACTAAATTTACGTTTAGTAAGCCCAATGCTTAGCTAAAGTCACTATTTAAAAAGTATTGGCTTTAGCAAAAACTTCATTTCATACATTGTAAAATTTCAAGTAGCACTAGCATAGAATGCACAAAAATTTTTATACTCTGTAAAAATCAAATATAGC
>NZ_PIRR01000042.1:0-12969 GCF_003048555.1 Campylobacter concisus
ATTTAGTATTACTTATAACCACAGATATTTTATAAATTTAAAAGATAGAAATAGAAATTTTGGAGAGCAGTTTAGATGCCAGCTTCTAGCATGGCTTCTGCTTGATAATGTGTAATAAGTGGCTCGATGATCTCATCAAATAATCCCGCAGCCATAATCGCATCAAGGCGATAAAGTGTTAAATTTATACGGTGATCACTTATGCGGTTTTGCGGATAGTTGTATGTCCTTATCCTGCCAGAACGATCTCCGGTGCCAACTTGGCTCTTTCGCTCACTAGTCTCTTTTGCGAGTCTCTCTTGTTCTTGAAGCTCATAAAGTCTAGCCTTTAGCACCTTCATCGCAGCTTCTTTATTTTTGTGCTGACTCTTGCCATCTTGGTTTGTGACAACAAGGCCTGTTGGTATATGTGTGATCCTAACGGCACTATCGGTTGTATTTACTGACTGACCGCCATGGCCTGAGCTTCTCATCACATCAACCCTTATATCATTTGGATTGATCTCAATCTCGCTATCTTCAACCTCTGGCATAATAGCCACAGTCACAGCTGAAGTATGTACCCTACCCTGACTCTCAGTCTCTGGCACACGCTGAACCCTATGCGTGCCGCCTTCAAATTTTAGTCTTGAGTAAGCGCCTTTACCTTTTATGAGCACGATGATCTCTTTAAAACCACCAGTGTTGCCCTCGCTTTGGCTAACGATCTCAAATTTATATCCTCGAAGCTCTGCGTATCTAATGTATGCGTTAAATAAATCACCAGCAAATAGTGCTGCTTCATCACCGCCAGTGCCTGCACGAATTTCTAAAAATATATTTTTATCATCGTTTGGATCTTTTGGAAGAAGTAAAATTTTGATCTCTTCTTCAAGTTTCTCTCTGGAAATTTCTAAACTTTTTAGCTCTTCTTTTGCAAGTTCGCCAAGCTCAGAGTCCTCAAGTAGAGCTTTGTTCTCATCGATGTCTTTTAAAATTTCTAGATATTTTGTTGCGGCTGTTGCGACTGGCTCGATAGATGATTGCTCTTTTGAGAGCTTTGTCATCTTTTCGATATCGTTTGCTATATTTGGATCGCTAAGAAGCGTAGAAATTTCATTATAGCGATCCAAAAATGGATGAAGTTTATCAGCAAACATTAAATTTTATAGATTAAGCAGCTTTTAGAGTATTTACTAATTGTGCAAGACGACTAACACGGCGAGCAGCGGTTTGTTTCTTCAAAAAGCCCCTGCTTACGAAGCTGTGGATGCTTTTGTTAGCAACTTTTAAAGCTTCATTTGCAGCATTTAGATCTTTAGCCTCTACAGCTACACGCACTGCTTTTGTGATATTTTTAAGTCTTGTGCGGTAAAATCTATTTCTTTCTGTTCTTTTTATAGCTTGTCTAGCTCTTTTTTCAGCAGATTTATGGTTTGCCATAATATACCTTTTTGAATAATTTTAGTCCGTGATTATATGAAAAATATATTTAATTGTAACTGAATTTAAGTCTGCTTTAAAACAAATAAAATTTTAGATTTTAAATTTGATAATTTCTGATAAAATAGCACCATTTTATAATAAAAAGGATAAATTGATGAAACTTTTTGGAACAGACGGAGTTCGTGGTAAGGCTGGCGAAAAGCTTTCAGCTCAAACATCTATGCGCCTTGCAATGGCTGCTGGAATTTACTTTAGAAAGACCTCAGCGACAAATGTGATTTTAGTTGGAAAAGATACTAGAAAAAGTGGCTATATGATAGAAACTGCCATCGTTGCAGGGCTAACTGCAGTTGGCTACAACGTCCTTCAAATAGGCCCTATGCCAACACCTGCGATCGCATTTTTAACAGAAAATATGCGCTGTGATGCTGGCATAATGATAAGCGCCTCACACAACCCATACTACGATAACGGCATCAAATTTTTTGACAGCTTTGGCAACAAGCTTGATGAGACGATAGAGGCCGAGATAGAAAAAATCTTCTACGACGACGAGCTCATCGCAAACGCCCAAAAAACGATGACAGAGATCGGTGCAAACAAGAGGATCGACGATGTTATCGGCAGATATATCGTGCAGATCAAAAATTCATTCCCAAAAGAGCTAAATTTAAAGAATTTACGAGTAGTTTTAGATGTGGCAAACGGAGCTGCTTATAAGGTAGCACCAACTGTATTTAGCGAGCTTGGAGCTGATGTCATTGTCATAAACAACGAGCCAAATGGTAGCAACATCAACCAAAACTGCGGCGCACTTCACCCAGAAGATCTAGCAAGCGAGGTAAAAAGGCTTCGTGCTGACATCGGCTTTGCATTTGACGGCGATGCTGATAGACTTGTAGTTGTCGATGAAAACGGCGAAGTTGTGCATGGAGATGCGATACTTGGCTCACTAGCTGCATTTTTACACGAGCAAAAGGCGCTAAAAGGTGGAGCCATCGTGGCTACAGTGATGAGTAACGCCGCACTTGATGACTATCTAAAAGCTCACAAGATCAAGCTACTTCGCTCAAACGTAGGCGATAAATACGTGCTTGAGATGATGAAAGAAAATGGTATAAATTTTGGCGGTGAGCAAAGCGGTCACGTGATATTTAACGACTACGCTAAAACTGGTGACGGCCTTGTTACCTCAATGCAAGTTGTCGCAATGATGCTTAAAAAAGGTAAAAAAGCTAGCGAAATTTTTGGCGAGCTAAAGCCATATCCGCAAATTTTGCTAAATTTAAAGATCACAGAGAAAAAGCCACTTGATAAGATAGAGGGGCTAAAAGAGCTTGAAGCTAGCCTTGCAAAAGAGGGCATAAGATCGCTCTTTAGATACTCTGGCACTGAAAATTTGATCAGACTTTTGCTTGAGGGCAAAAATCAAACTTTAGTTGAAAAACGCATGGATGAAGTTGAGAAATTTTTCGTAAAAGCCCTAAATGCGTAAAAATTTGGTTAAATTTTTCATCGCGTTTTTTCTCATTTTTATCGTTGATCAAGCGATAAAGATGATATTTATAGATGGTTTTTCGTGGGAGGGCGAGTTTTTCTCGCTAGTTCTTACATATAATAAGGGCGTTGCATTTTCGATGTTTGCCTTTTTAGATGAGTGGCTTAAATTTATCCAGATCGCCCTCATTTTAGGCGTTTTTGTCTATCTAGTCGTTGAAAAAAAGCTGCTTTGCTCGCATGCCATTTGGCTTGGAGCTTTGCTAGGAGCTGGCAGCTCAAATATCACAGATAGATTTATCCATGGCGGCGTCGTGGATTATGTCTTTTGGCACAAGTGGTTTAACTTTGCGGTCTTTAACTTCGCTGATGTGATGATCGATCTTTGCGTTGTGATGATACTTTGGCAAAGTTTTAGAAAAAGGAGAGAGAGTGGGAAATAATATCTACGTCGCATACGCGCTTTGGCTACTTACTGGCTGGCTTGGAGCGCATAGAATTTACCTTGGTAAATTTATCACTGGCTTTTTGATGATGGGGTTATTTTTCGTTGGATACTCTACGTTTTATTTCATTATAGGCATACCATTTTTAATAATTTGGGGTATTTGGTGGCTTATCGATGCATTTTTAGTTGGCGCTTATGTCGAGAAAAATTTACAAAAAGTCGAGCTAAAAGAGAGACTAAAACTAAAAGATAAAGAAGATGACTTAAAAAGGCTTTACGAGCTTTTTGAGAGTGGTGCGATCAGCAAGGCTGAATTTGAAGCTAGAAAAGAGATACTTTTTAGATAAGGAGACGTTATGGCAGAATATTATCTTTACTTAAAATACCTCCACTATTTGTTTTTCATCTCGTGGATGGCAGTGCTATTTTATCAGCCAAGGCTCTACGTTTATCACGTAGAAAACATGGACAAACCTGACTTTGTAAAAGTGGTTGAGGTGATGGAGTACAAGATGTATCACTACATCGGCTGGGTCGCACTCATCGGCTCATTTTTCACTGGCATTTTGATACTTATCGCGATGCCTGATCTTATACAAACTGGTCACATACACGTCAAAATTTTAGTTGTCATCTTGATGGCCATCTATCACCTAGACCTTGGACGCTACATGAAGCAGCTCAAAGAAAAGCGCTGTAACAAAAGTGGCATCTTCTTTAGAGCCTACAACGAAGTGCCAACTATTGCAATGCTTATCATCATCTGGGTCATGATAGTAAATCCATTTTAAGCGCATTTGATGAAAAAATTTTTAGTATTTATCACTTTGCCAGCACTCTTGCTTGCAGCGACTCAGTACTTTGAGCCAGTGCAGATAAAATTTGATAATAGACTATATTCACTAGCATATTCAGCCAAGCCTGTGCCAAATTTATTCACACAGGAGTATTTGCTCCCTGGCGAAAAGCTAGAGAGTTTTAGCTACATGCTCTCGCTAAATACGCTTAAATTTGACGCTACAGTCGAGCAAGCAGTCGAGCAAAAGATAAATGATCTAAAAGAGCTAAAGGCAAAAGGGCTAAAAGTGGCTTATAAAAAGGGCTCGCTCGCAAATGAAATTTATCTTGATATCACGATATTTTCAAACCTAAATGGCGTGCCAACAGCCGAGCACTCGATATATCGCTACACCAAGCAAGGCGGAAATTTAGTCCTTTTTACCATCCAAAGGCGCGCTTATAAAAAAGAGGGCATTCAAAGATTTGCTACAAATTTCACGATCGAGTCGCAAGATTTTAGCAAAAAAGCCCTAGCTACACCTTTTCCACAAATCATCAATAGATAGAAAAATTTGAGTGTAAATTTAGCCTTTGCACTCAAATTTTAAAACTAGACTTAATAAATTTATCTAAAAATAAAACGAATAGTTATATGATAAGCAAAACTCAAAAAGGATAGCCTATGATACATAAAATTCTTATCGCAAATCGTGGTGAGATCGCAGTTAGGATAGTCAGAGCTTGTAGGGATTTACACATTCAAAGTGTAGGAATTTATACAGCGCCAGACAGCGAATGCTTGCATGTAAGGATCGCTGATGAGGCCTATCAAGTGGGCGAAGATCCGATTAAGGGCTATCTTGACGCCAAAGCGATCGTAAAGCTTGCTAAAGAGTGCGGGGCTGACGCGATACACCCAGGATACGGCTTTTTAAGCGAAAACTACGAATTTGCAAAGGCAGTTGAGGATGCTGGACTTATCTTTATCGGTCCAAAGGCTGAAGTGATAAGAAAAATGGGTGATAAAAATATCGCAAGATACCTAATGAAGAGAAACGGCATACCAATCGTTCCAGGCACAGAAAAGCTAAATGACGAGAGCATGGATGCCATAAAAGAGCACGCTAGACGTATCGGCTACCCAGTCATTTTAAAAGCAAGTGGTGGTGGTGGTGGCCGTGGCATCAGAGAGGTTTGGCAAGAAGAAGATATGCAAGATGCCTTTGAGTCGTGCACCAGAGAGGCAAAGACTTACTTTAACAACGATGAGGTTTTCATGGAGAAGCTTGTCGTAAATCCTCGTCACATCGAGTTTCAAATTTTAGGTGACAACTACGGCAATATCATCCACCTTTGCGAGCGTGACTGCTCTATCCAAAGGCGCCACCAAAAGATCATCGAGATCGCACCTTGCCCATCTATCAGCGAAAATTTAAGAAAGATAATGGGCGTAACCGCAGTGGCCGCTGCAAAGGCTGTGGGCTACTCAAACGTAGGAACGATCGAGTTTTTGCTAGATGACTACAACAACTTTTACTTCATGGAGATGAACACCCGTATCCAAGTGGAGCACGGCATCACCGAAGAGATCACAGGACACGATCTTGTCGTTAGGCAGATAAGGATCGCAGCTGGCGAGATTTTAGAAATCGAGCAAAGCGACATCAAGCCACGAGGCTACGCGATAGAAGCAAGGATCACAGCTGAGAATGTCTGGGAGAATTTCATCCCAGCACCAGGCACTATCGAGGGCTACTATCCAGCACTTGGTCCATCTGTGCGCGTCGATAGCCACGTCTATAAAGACTACACCATACCGCCATTTTATGACTCACTAATCGCAAAGCTGATCGTAAAGGCGACCGACTACGATCTAGCGGTAAATAAGCTTGAAAGAGCACTTGAAGAATTTACCATTGAAGGCGTGCGAACGATCATCCCATTTTTGCTAACGATCAGCAAAAGTAAGGAGTTTAGACGAGGATTTTTCGATACTAGCTACGTTGAGAAAAACTTAAAAACTATCCTTGAAAACACCTATGACGATATGAATAAAGAGCCAAACGATGATCTAGAAGAGGTCATCGTAGAGGCGATAAAAAGATATAAAAAGAAGAGATAAATTTATCTCATTGCGGCTTTGGCGATAAATTTCGCCAAGGCTAAATTTCCACGCAAACTGTATGCGTCTTAGCTTTATCATTTACCATAGCGTAGAGTCTACTGGAATGATCTGATCTGTAACTAAGCCAAAATTTCAAACTATATCTTTTTTAGTAGCAAGCCATCTTTAGCGTTTATCAAAACTGGTTTATTTTTCGGTTTATAAGCAAAATTTGACCATTAATCCAAACAAAGTACTCCGCGCCACTTGTTTTAAATTTAAATATCACCTCGCCACTTTTGCCTCGACGGTGTAGAGATATGTGCCAAGCTTTAGCCACCAGATAGTTTTGCCTATTCTTGTACTATGATGCTCTTTAGGTGGCATAATCACGTTTAAATTTTCATCTTTTGCTTCACTTTTGAACTCTGAGCCACCCAAAATTTCTTTGCACTCCATCATAAATGGTGAGCTCATACGCACGCAAAAGCCATCAAATTCATACGTTTTAGCGTCGTTATAAATCTCTTTTATGGGCTACGCGGCTTTATCAAGCTAATTTACCTCATCATTAACCCTTTGTAACATCTCACATTTAGTGATTGCTAGTTTTCTTAGTTATCTCTATCAGCTTCTTAAATTTATGAAGAACATGGTCTAAATTTGGCGACAAATGGGTCAAAATTAAAAGCGCACCGAGTTAAATTTGATAAAATTTGCCAAAATTTAGCAGATTAAAGGACTGATATGTTTTTAAAGTTAAACCAGATAGCTCAAAAGTTAGATCAAATTTTCTTGCCACTAGAGCAAGAGGGTATGACTGGTATGAGACTCTTGCTTCAAAATGATGTTAAAGCCACCACACAAGCACTTAAAAACGCACAAGAAGCTCTTGGCGTAAATTTTCCAGCTAAATTTACAAAGCTTTTAAGCAAAATTGACCTTGGAAATTTTGAAATTTGTAATGTCAAATTTGGCTCCAGAGGTGACTACGCGAGTGAGCTAGTACGGCTAAATAGCGTAGATGAGTACGGCGGCAAATGGCGGCAAGGTGAAGCTCGCCCTTTAAATTTGATAGTCTTTGCCGTGGGTGATCCGTGGATATTTTTGCTTGATTGCACGAGTGGCGCGGTCTATGCATGGCTCTTTGGAGATGAGGAGCTTTGCGGTAGATGCATCGCAAGCGACTTTGAGAAATTTTTCATAGGACTTGCTAGCATCGATATAGCAAGGCTAAATGAAGAAACCCTGCCATCAACCGAGCAAATCCTAAAATTTGTCCAAGCAGATGGTAGAGCCCTTCTTTTCTGGCAAGAGATGGCATATGAAATTTAGCAAAATCGGGCTTATCAGCCTAAAATCTCTTTTATAAATTTATCCTAGCAACTGAAACAAAAATCATATTTTATAAATTTAGTTTCGATATGTAACGCTCATCGCCTAAAATAAAAATATAAAAATAAATTTAAATAAAAATTTTTTCTAGGAGAGTTAATATTCAACTACGAAAATTTGACGAATAGGAGCCAAAATGAGCGAGTACATCGAAAAAACGATGGAGTGGATAAAAAAGACCAATCCGGGTCAAGGTGTCTTTGTCCAGGCTGCGACCGAGGTGCTAAACAGCCTCGAGCCGCTTATAAAAAGAGAAAGCAAGTACCAAAAACACGCGATCCTAGAGCGCATAGTTATCCCCGAGCGCACGGTGATCTTTCGCGTCACGTACACGGGTGACGACGGCAGACCGCAGGTAAATAACGGCTACCGCGTGCAGTTTAACTCGGCCGTGGGCCCCTATAAAGGCGGCATCAGACTGCATCCTAGCGTGGATCTTGGCGTGCTAAAATTTCTTGGATTTGAGCAAATTTTTAAAAACTCGCTCACGGGCGTAAATATAGGCGGCGCAAAAGGCGGCAGCACCTTTGACCCAAAAGGCAAAAGCGAGGGCGAGATAATGCGCTTTTGCCAAGCGTTTATGAGCGAGCTATACCGCCACATCCGCAACACCGTAGACGTACCGGCAGGCGACATCGGCGTGGGCGCGCGCGAGATAGGCTATATGTTTGGGCAGTATAAAAAGCTCACGGGCAGATTTGACGGTATACTAACGGGCAAGGGGCTAAACTGGGGCGGCAGCCTAGCGCGCACAGAGGCGACAGGATACGGGCTCGTGTATTTTACGCAAAATATGCTGCAAAAGGCGGGCCTTGGACTAGAGGGCAAAAAGTGCAGCATAAGCGGTAGCGGAAACGTCGCCATCTACACGGTAGAAAAGCTCTATCAAGTAGGCGCGCTGCCTATCACGGTTTCTGATTCAAACGGATACGTTTACGACGCGGAGGGCATCGATCTAGCGGTGCTTAAAGAGCTAAAAGAAGTAAAACGCGCGCGCCTTAGCGAATACGTCAAATTTAGACCGAACGCAAAATACGTAAGCGTAAGCGAGTACAAAGAGGGCAGAAACGGCGTGTGGGACGTGCCGTGCGACGGAGCGTTTCCGTGCGCTACGCAAAACGAACTACATCTAGCCGACATCAAGACGCTCTACGCTAACGGCTGTCGCTTCGTAGCTGAGGGCGCAAATATGCCAAGCACACTTGATGCGATAAATTTCATGCTAGCGCAAAAGGATTTTTACTTTGCTCCGGCAAAGGCGGCAAACGCAGGCGGCGTGGGTACGTCGGGCCTTGAGATGATGCAAAATGCCGGCATGACCGCGTGGAGCTTTGAAAAGGTCGATCACAGACTGCACGGCATCATGAATCATATCTTTGAGCTTAGCTACGAGACTAGCAAGGAGTTTGGCGATGAGGGAAATCTGGTGCTTGGCTCAAATATCGCGGGCTTTAGAAAAGTGGCCGATGCTATGATAGATCAGGGATATGTGTAGGGCTGATTTTGCTCTTGGCTCTATAAATTTACGTCCAAGCTAAATTTGGACGTAAATCAATATGAAATAAGTTTGGGCTTTTAGCTAAAAGAGAGTTTGCCTTTTGTATGGCAAATTTTACTGACAAACTATCAAATTTACGCTAGTTTGAAGTATTTTATGCAGCGTTCGTTTTGACAAATTCGTGGCGGTGTGATAGATGTGGATTTGAAGCTCGCCTAAATTTAAAATATTTACACTAAGTTGGCGAGCAGATTACTATTTTTAGAGCATTTAATAGAAATTTTGTCAAAAAAGCTGGCGTGGTAGCAAATGGTGGAGTGGCGAAATTTGTGCAACAAATTTGAAAGTTTTTGTCATGGATGCTTTTGCTTGATTGCACGAGTGGTATGTTTATGTGTGGCTGTTTAAAGATGAAGAAATTTGTAGCAAGCGCGTTGCGAGCGAGAAATTTTTATAGTGTTAGCTGGCATCGATATAGCAAGGCAAAATGAAGAAGTTCTGGTAGAGAATGAGCAAACGCTAAATTTTATCCAAGTAGATATAGGACATTTGATTTTTACCAAGAAATGGCTTATAAAATTCAGTAAATTTATGCTCACTCAGCCTAAATTCTCTTTTATAAATTTAAACTACAAACAAGCGAATTTTTTAGTAAATTTATACAGCTACTAGGCGAAATTTAGCTTAAAATACTAAGCACAAGTACCATAAACTTACAAACAAGAAGTTATCAAATTTACTCTAACAGATTACCCTTACCTAGCCAAATTTCAGCAAAGCACCCATGTAATGGTTGGCAGAAAGAGGATGGAGCAAATTCTAGTAAGCAAAAATTAAAATTTGCTACATTTAATCCACAAACAATCAAACTTCTCGTCAAATTTGGTCGCCACATAAAACCAAGAGTAGTCAAAGCTTTTTGTAAAAAGTATTATTAAAGCGATATCCCATTACCAAATTTAGCTAGATATTAGGCAAAATTTGGCTTAAAAACACTCACGCGAGCACTAAGAATTTGTAAGCTCGCAAAGAAAGTCGATTTGCCTAGATTATTTTCAGCAAAGCGTATATGCAAGCGATAGCAAAATGATTGGATTATGCTAGGCAAAGATCAAAATTTACTAAATTTAAGCCACTCCTAAATTTCTTCTACAAAATTTAACCGTAAGCCGTATCAACCCTGCAAACGCCTTTGCATAAATTCAGTAAATATAAAATGAGAGGATTTTTGGAAAATAATTATTTGTAAGTTTTTGTATTAAAAATTTAATGAAAAAAGAGCAAGCCACAGCTTACTCTTTGTGAAAATTTAACCCTTTTTTGGAGTTACAAGCATATTTACATAACGACCTTCTATCATAGGTTCTTTGTCGCGATCAGCTTCATTTTTTATCATTTCCCAGACCTTCTCAAGCATGGCTACGCCAGCCTCTGGGGTGCTCATCTCGCGACCCTTTAAAAATACACGAAATTTAACGTGTTTGCCATCTTGCAAAAACTCGCTTGCGTGTTTAACCTTGTAGTTTATATCGTTTTGGGCGATCTTGACAGAGAGTTTTATCTCTTTTATCTCGATGGTTTTTTGCTTTTTCTTAGCCTCTTTTTGCTTTTTCTCTTGCTGATAACGGAATTTACCATAGTCCATTATCTTGCAAACTGGCGGCTTCGCGTCTGGCGCTATAAGTACTAGATCAAGCCCAAGCTTATTTGAGATCTCTAAAGCCTCTTCTCTTGAGATGACACCGTATGCCGTGCCATCATCCCCTACGCATCTTACCTCTCTCGCCCTTATGTCCTCATTGAGCAATACTTCATTTTCCTTACTCAAAAATGTACCTCACTAAGTTTCTCCTTCGTTAAATTTATAAATTCCGCCAAGCTCATATCGCTCTGCGTCCTAGCCTGTCTGTCGCGTAGCGCAACGCTCTTGTTCGCTACTTCGTTGTCTCCTAGCACGACTATCATAGGCACCCTTTGTTTTTCTGCCGTTCTTATTCTCTTATTTAAACTCTCATTTTTACTTGCGATCTCGCTATCGACGTTGATCTTTCTTAGCTCGCGTGAAATTTCTTTTGCATAGTCTAAATGTGCGTCGCTAATAGGTACGATGACGACTTGCGTAGGAGCGATGAAAAATGGTAGCTCGCCAGCAGTGTGCTCAAGCAAAATTCCTATAAATCTCTCAAAACTACCAAGTAAAGCTCTGTGAAGCATTACAGGGCGCTGTCTTTCGTTATTTGCGTCGATGTAGCCTAGGTCAAAGCGCTCAGGTAGATTAAAATCGACCTGGATCGTGCCGCACTGCCATTTTCGTTTTAGTGCATCGGTGATTTTGATGTCGATTTTTGGACCGTAGAATGCGCCGCCGCCCTCGTCGATACCGTATTTAAAGCCGTTTTCGTCAAGCGCTTCTTTTAGCGCTTTGGTCGCAGTTTCCCAAATTTCATCTCCGCCGATCGCTTTTGCGGGCTTGGTCGAAATTTCCATCTCGTAATGAAAGCCAAAATTTTCCATTATCTTGCCAGCAAATTTTAAAATTTCTAGGATATTTTCTTTGATTTGACTTGGCATACAAAAGATATGTGAGTCATCTTGTGTAAATTCTCGAACTCTAAAAAGTCCATGTAAAACGCCGCTTTTTTCATGGCGATGCACTACGCCGTATTCGAAAAATTTAAGCGGTAGATCGCGGTAAGACCTGATATCACTTTGATAAACTTTGATGTGACCAACGCAGTTCATCGGCTTGATGCCATACTCTGTCTCGTCGATCGTCGTAAAGTACATATTTTCTTTATAGTTTGCGTAGTGACCGCTTCTTCTCCACACATCAGCCTTTAAAAGCTCTGGCCCACGCACTGGCTCGTAGCCACGGTCGCGATGGGCTTTGTATAAAATTTGCTCTAACTTCGAGCGCAAGCGTCCGCCGTTTGGTAGCCAGATCGGCAAGCCACCACCCACTTCTTCATCAAAAGTAAATAGCTTCATCTCGGTGCCAAGCTTTCTGTGGTCACGCTTTTTAGCCTCTTCGATTATGCGGATGTGCTCTTTTAGGCTCTCTTTGTCTGCATAAGCTGTGCCATAAATTCTAGTTAGCATCTCACGGCTCTCATCGCCGCCAAGATATGCGCCAGCCACGCGTGTAAGTTTGAAAAATTTTAAAAATTTAGTATTTGGTACGTGTGGTCCACGGCAAAGATCTTCAAAATCACCTTGTGAGTAGCTGCTCACTTCGCCATCTGGGATTCTTTTTAAGACCTCTTGTTTTAGGTCGTCATCTTTAAATTTATCGCTCATATTAGCTTTGGTTGAGCAGGTTTTGATGATATCAATTTTCTTCTCAGCAAGCTCTTTCATCTTATCTTCGATCGCTGCTAGATCGCTCTCGCCTAGCTTAGTGCCCCCATCATCAACCCTAAAATCATAATAAAATCCATCTTCTACATTTGGTCCGACAAAGAATTTTGCCTTTGGATAGAGTGATTTGATAGCTTGTGCCATGAGGTGTGCACAGGAGTGTCTAATAACGTGTAGTGCTTCTTTTGAGTTGTCAAAATAGATAGGCTCAGCACTACTCTCACGCCCTGCGATACTTTGAGTATCGACTATTTCGCCATTTAGTTTGTATGCGATGATATCGCTCATTGTTTTTCCTTATATCAAATTGTCTTTTTTACGATAAAAGAACGATTAAGGATTTTATCTAAATGGGCTTTAAGCTAAACTTAATATTTACTAAGCAAATTTTTATAAATTCTTTTTAAATCCACAATCTTTGATCTATAAATTTATTTATAAAATATATATATTTATATTTAAATA
>NZ_PIRR01000043.1:0-11484 GCF_003048555.1 Campylobacter concisus
ATTTTAGGCTTAATTTTTTAATTAAACTAAATCTAAAATTTTGCTTCATTTTTTATATCATTTAGCTTTTTAACAGCCTCGTCAAAGTCGTCAGAATTTATGAAAATATTAATATTTTCATTTTTCTTATAGACTTTATCGTAGTATTTTGTGAGTAAAATTTCAGCTACTTTAGCAATGTCATTTTCATTAAATTTAGCCACAGCTTCATCTCTAGCTTTTTTATCGATAAATGGCGAAATTTTCTTCATACACTCTTCAAAAAAGGCTTTATCCACACTTTTATAGTCATCTACTATACAAGAAATTCTTTTTTCTAAACTTGCGCTCACTTCGACATTTATACCACTACGCATCGCCTCATAAAGACTTTTTGGCAAGCTTAATGAGCCTATCCTTCTGCTCTCACCTTCAATAAAGCAAATTTTATCTTTTAGCGTAATGAGCTTTTCAAACAATGCATCTTCAAAGCTTTTTTGGCTTGGCTGCGCGCCATTTATCGCTCCAAAAACAGAGCCTAAATGATTTGCCATAGCTTCAAGATCTATTGACGGGCTTAAAGCCCTTATGAGCTTACTTTTGTAGCAACCAGTATTGCCAAAAAGAGTGATAAATTTTGTGCTCAAAGGTCGATTTAGAAATTCTAAAACGTGATTTCTATAAGCTTTATAGCCACCACTAAGCCTAAAAACTCTATATCCTATCATGCTTAGCACATAGCCAACAGAATTTGATCTAAGCCCGCCTTTAGCGCAGTAGATGCCAATAGCTGAACCAACCTTGGCTCTTTTATAAACCTCATCAATGATATTTTGTAAATTTTTGCAGATATATTTTGCGCCAAGGCTCTTTGCTAGGGATCTGTCACTTTTATAGATCGTGCCCACCTCTTTATGTTCTGCGTCATTTAAAGCGTATAAATTTATAGCATCTTTTATGTGTGAATATAAAAATTCATGTGGCGATCTTGCGTCTATTAAAATTTCAAAAGAGCTTCTTTTCTCTAGCCACTGCTCTGCATCAAGCTCAAATAACGGCACTAAATGCCTTTTTTAGCTTCTCAAAAAGCGGATGAAATGGCGTGCCATTTACTCTCACATCAGAGATGGTGGTTATAAAATTTGTATCCCCGCTCCACCTTGGCACAAGGTGATAATGCACATGCTCAGCTATGCCAGCTCCTGCTGCTTTGCCTAAATTCATACCTATATTTACGCCATTAGCATAAAGCTCTTTTTTTAAAATTTCAACTCCAAGCCTTACAAATTTACTCATCTCAAACCAAGTCTGCTCATCAAGCTCTTCGATCTTGTCGGTATGCTGATTTGGTATTATCATAAAATGCCCTGGAGAATACGGATATAAATTCATAATCCCAAAACAATATTTAGCTCGAAAAAGCACACCATTTTTATCATCATCATCTGAGTTTATAACGTCACAAAAAACACAGCTATCTTTTTTAGCGCTAAAGTATTCGCTTCTCCAAGGGGCACAAAGGTGCTGCATTACTCACCCTCCTTTATCTTTTTGACGGCATTTTTTATATCATCTTGTCTCATAAAATGCTCTCCTATCAAGAAAGCATCTACGCCTATTTTACTTAGCTCTCTAAGCTGTTCATGCTGGTAAAGACCGCTTTCAGCGACTATTATCTTGCCATTTGGCAAAAGTGGTATGAGCTTCTCACAAAGGCTCATATCCATCGTAAAATCATCTAAATTTCGGTGATTTATGCCTATTATATTTGCTCCTGCAAAGATCGCTTTTTTCACATCACTCGCGTCATGAGTTTCAACCAAAACTTCAAGCCCTAAATGATGAGCGTAGTCTAAAAGCTCTTTTAGCTCGCCTTGTGTTAGCGCCTTGGCTATAAGCAGGATAAAGTCTGCCCCATAAACAAGAGCTTCAAGAATTTGATACTTATCAACGATAAAATCTTTTCTAAGGATCGGCCTTGATGCGTAGCGCCTAACTTGAGTGATATACTCGATGTTGCCTTTAAACCAATGTGGCTCAGTCAAGATACTAAAAGCATTTGCGTATGGCTCGTATTCCTGAGCGATTTTTATAGGTTCAAAGTCTTCTCTTATCACCCCCTTACTTGGGCTTGCTTTTTTGATCTCAGCTATTATTTTTATCGGCTCGTTTTGACTTGCTCTAAGCGCACTTAAAACATCTCTTGGCACGTATGGGTTATAAGCTAGTGAGCGACCAAGCCACTCCTCAGGGAAGTCTGCTTTTCTTTTTTCAAGATCATCTTTAGTCTTTTTAATTATCTCATCAAGTATCATTTTTTAAGCCTTTTGTTTAGATTTATTATACAGCGCTCTATTAGGTGCAAATGCTCTTTTGCCTCTTTTGAAGCTCTAAAATCAACATCTTTCATTGCATGTTGCATGATACTTTTTGCTTTTTTGCACTCACCGAGCTTAAAATAACCCCACGCTAGCGAATCCTCATAATAAGGCGACTCAGGAGAGATAGCAAGTGCCTTTTGCACAAGCTCTATACCCTTCCTAGGGTCAATATCATGATCTATCAGCAAGTAGCCATAATAGTTAAAAAACATATCATTTTCTAGCTTTGGCACGCTAGCTTCAAATTTATCTAAAATTTCAGACATTTTTTGTTCGCTTAAGGCATCTTTATTCATCTCGTATTCGTAAATCGCGGCTTTTGCTAAAAAATTTAAATCCCTGCTATCGTTATAAATTTTAACAGCAAGTATATATGCGTCACCAAAATTACTAGTCGCCGCATAAAGATCCATAAGAGCTATATCGTTGTAGCTATATTTTTTTAAAATTTCAATTGCTGCTTTGTAATTTTTATCATAGATAAAAAACTGCACGATCTTATCAATATACGAAGTATCATGATTTAGTTCATAAAGCTCTTCAAAGAGCTCGATCACTTTTGGGAAATTTCTTTGCTGGGAGTAAATTTCAGCCAAAAGCTCGCAAGTCTTTAGCGTGCAGCCTTGTTCGTCTCTAAATTTTTCAAGATATTTTGTAGCGTCTTTTATCTTATCCATACGATTTATCAAAATATCAACGATACGGAGCAAGTTTTCTTCTTCTTGCTTTAGTGAGTATGCCTCTTCAAAGTATTTTAGCGCAGTCGTTGTTTCATTTTGCATCATACAAATAGTGCCAAGCATGAGTAAATTTTGAGCATTTGGCTCTTTTGTAGCAAGCTCTTGCATTAAACTTTTAGCCTCATTTAGCTTTGAAAGATTTACTAAATTTGCCACTTTTATACGGATAAAATCGCTATCGTCTTTTAAGCTTTTTTCGCCTTCACTTATCAAAGCGTCTAAATTTTCATTTTTTGTAGCAAAGGCGAGTTTGATCGCCTCTTTTAAATAAGCTTTTTGATTTGTATCTTTAAAAATGTTTGAGTAAGCTTGAATGCTAGCATTCACATCTCCGCTATCTTGAAACAATAAAGCCTGCATTAGACGTAAATTTATACTTTTATTATCGTCAGCCAAAAGTAGCTGCGAGTTAAAAAATACGCTCATAAAAAATACTAAAATTTTACGCCAATGCATTCTGCTTTTAGCTCCTTTAAATTTTTTTTAAAATAATTCCAAAACGGAAAAGTCCTACACTGCTGTGGCCTTAGCTCATAGACTGAGCAGTTTTTATTTTTTTCATCAAAAAATACACAAGCAAAGCCATCTTCATAAGGCTTCTCTTTTATGCTACACCTTAGCCCAACTCTTATTAAAAACTGCTTTTCAAACTCATCTTTACTCATATGAAATGCGGTGCAAAATTTTGAAATTTCTTCTTCATTTATCCAGATGTAGCCACTCTCTCCCGTGCAACACTTGCCGCCACAGCTCTCGCAAAAGCTGGCATCAAACTCATAGCTAAAGCCTTGCACCCTCACGCTAGCCCCTGATAATCAACGCTCTTTGTATCAGCTTTTTTAAAAATTTCAATCGCCTCTTTTGTATGCGAGCCATTTTCACTCATCACTAAAGGCGGCAAAATTTTTAGCTTTGAGTTTGAATTATTTCTTACCTCAAATAAGGCTAAATTTGCTGGCTTATCAGCCTTTGTATGAATAAATTTTAGGCTTACTAAATTTAGTTTAAACTCTTTTAGACACATTACGATCTGGCTAAGATCATCAGGCGCATAGCAAAAAAACGCCCTTTTGTGAGGTTTTAAATTTATGCTTATGCCTTTTATAAAGTCTTTTAGACCCAAAGAGCTTGTGTATCTACTAGCCTTTATATGCTCATCTTCGCTTTGTTTCGTACCCTCGTGATAAAATGGTGGATTTGAGACGATGAGGTCAAATTTCTCACTATCTTTAAAATCTGCAAAATTAGCATTTATAATTTCTGCCTCCAAGCCGTTCTTACTGGCATTAAATTTAGAAATTTCACCATTTATTTGCAAGATATCAAGCAAGCTTAGGCTGGAATTTTTAAAGTCGCGTTTAAGTAAAAGCCCAAGTATCCCGCACCCTGCGCCGACGTCTAAAATCCTGCCTGAAAAATTTTTCAAACTTGAGCTTATAAAATCATAAAGTACCAGCGTATCGCTGTTGTAGCGATAGCCACTTTTTAGCTGAGCCAAGATCATCTATAAACCTTGATGATAAAGCCACGCGTGACATCTTTTACGATCACTTCAGAGCTAAAGCTGATCCTTGCAAAATCACCAAATTCTTCTTTTATAAGCTCGGCTGCTGCCTTTGCGCGCTCTTTACCAACGCCATAATTTACATAGTTATTTAGCCTGCCAAGATCATCTTTTTTGATGCTTTGCGCTACATTTGATGGGATGACAAAATTTTTCTTATCTACGATCGGAATTATCTCATAAAGGTAGTTTGAGTTAAATCTTTGCAAAAATTCGCTCACCCTATTCTTACACATCACGCTAATCTTATCTTTTGCGTCCATGTCATCACACTCAAGGCTAGAGATCAAAACTAGCTTTGTTGGCGTCTCTGGCTTAGTTGTCGCTTGCAAGATATTTTTTAAATTCACATTTTCATTTTCAAGCTCATCTTGTCTATTTAAATTTTGCTCGATATCTTTTTGAAGTTCGATGATTTTGGCATTTACTGGACTTCCTTTTGCGCTAGATGAGCTAAGTTCGTTTATTTTAGAATTTAACCTTTCAATCGTCTTATTGCTCTCGTTTAACTTATGTTTTGCACTTTCAAGCTCATTTTGTAAGCTTAGTAAATTTTTACCACCGCTTTTATTACTATCAGCAAAAAGAGCCGACGTATCAGCTATCTTTTTTTGCAAAATATTTATTTGCTGACGCAAAATTTCATAATTTTGCATATCGATCTTTAGCGTTCTTTTTTGAGCTTCTAGCTCACTTTGCTTTGCTGCTAGCATTTGGCTTGTTTGCGTGAGATTATTTTCTAACTCTTTTATCTTTTCATCTTTTAAGTTTATCTTTGCACTTAAATTTTTTAACTCGCTGTCATTTAAACCAAGCTTTTGGGTCTGCAAAGAGATAGTTTGGTTTTGCTCAAACAAAGTTTTTAAAAATTTATTCGTCTTTGTATCAAGCGTCTTTAACTCATCTCGTGCATTTTTAAAGCTCTCTTCACTTAAATTTAGCTTTTTATTTAGCTCACTTATACTTGCATTTGCATCTAAATTTTGCTTCTCTAGCTTTTTATTTATCAAATTTACTCGCTCAAGCTCTTTTTTAAGCGAATTTATATTTTCATTTGCGAGTTTATTTTCCTGCTCGCTTTTAAGATTTTTTTCTTTTAGATCATTAAAACTTTTATGAAGTGCCGCAAGAGAGGCATTTAGCTCTAAATTTTTACCATTATAGTTTTCAACTGCTAAATCTTTTGAGTTTAAATTTTTCTTTATCTCATCAAGCTCATAAATTCTGTCTTTTAAGGCAGTTTGATTTGACTCAAGAGCCTCCTCAAGATCAATTATCTTATTTGCCTTTTTTGAAAGCTCATCCTCCATAACACTCTTTTGCGTTTCAAAGCCATCAGTTAGTGCATTTATCTCTTTTTCGTAGCTAAATTTTTGTGTCTTAGCATCACTTTTTGCTCGCTCGATCTCCTCTTTTAAAAGCAAAATTTCTTTTTTTTCGTTTTTATCTTTTTCATTTTGAGTATTTTCATACTCTTTTATTAGTGCATCTTTTTGAGCCAGTGTCGTATTTAGCTCTATATTTTGCTCTTTTAAAGCTGTGTAATTTGCCTCAGCTGCCTCTTTAAATTTAGCAAAATTTGCTTCGATATCTTTTACCTTACTTTCATCGCCATTTTTTGCCTCATTTATCGCATTTTCAAGGTCTATTATCTTTTTTTCATAGGCTTTTGAGCTCTCTATCATATCAGCTTGAGCTTCATTTAACCGTTTTGTGAGAGTTTGTATATTTTCAAAGTGTTGTGCTTCAAGCTCGCCTAGCGTCTTTTGATTTTTCTCAACTATCTCATTTTTTTCATTTTCGATATTTTTTTTCATCTCTGAAATTTTGCTTATAAAGTCTAAATTTTTCTCGCTGATATCGACATTATCAGTAGCTAAAATTTTATTTTTTTTACTTAGCTCACGAACTTGTTCTTGAAGTTCGTTTACATCATTTGATAAATTTTGATCGTTCGTTTCAGTAAAATTTTGGATATAGCTTTTTGGAGTTATATATCCGCCATATTCGTAAAGATCGTCTTTGCTGATGTATTTTTGTCTCTCTTCTTCTGGTAAATTGTCAAAATTTATAGAATAAATCGTTTGATTAGTATCTTTTGGTGTCTCATCTTCTTTTGGAGATTTAAAAAACGATAGGCAAAAGCCAGCTATCAAACAAAAAATAGCTAGTAAAATTTTATTTATCAAGCTTATGCCTTGCCCTTTAAAATGTCTTTTATGACGTGATGAGCGTGATTTAGCGCAACGACTATTGAGCCGCCATTTTTTAGTACGATGTCACCGCCCACATAAAGTCCTGGTACGCTACTTTGGTAGTTGCTATCAACTATTGGAGTGCCTTTTTCATCGATTTTTATCTGACATTTTTGTAAAAAATCAATCGGACTTGAGCCACCTATTGCATAGACAACTCTGTCATAAACGCGAATTTTACCATTTTCGTAATGCACTCTAACTTTGCCTGATTCGTTATCTATCTCTTTTATATCGTGATTTAGCCTAACTTTTATCTTACCGTGCTTTTCTAGCTCCCAAAGTGCGCTTAAATTTGTCTCATTTACGCGGCTAAAATTATCTTTTCTATAAGCGATTGTGGTTTTATTGTATTGGCAAAGCTCGATCGCATACTCAACAGCTGAGTTTCCGCCACCTACGACAAGCACCTTTTCGCCGTTTGTACAGCTATCGAGGTTAAAATTTACAACTGAGTTTAGTGAAGGCGGGATTTTATAATCAGGCTTATTTGGTCGTCCCATTTTGCCAATTGATATCATCACATTTTTAGCTTCATAGACGGCTTTTGATGTAGTTACCTTAAAAATTTCTCCATCTTTTTTCACGCTCTCTACTTCAGAATTAAAAAAAGCTTCGATCTTTTCAGTATCAAGCAGCTTGTCAAAATAATCAAGCGTGCTCTCTTTCGTGCCATCCTCAAATGAAACTACACCATGTATCGTACTATCTTGCCCTTTATACTCTTTATCTACGCGTTTATTATCTTTATAAAATTTTCTTATCGTTTGGCTGTGATTATCGCCTTTTTCAAGAAGCAAAACGTTGTTTAAGCCATTTCTTTTTGCCTCAACTACGCTAGCAATCCCGCAAGGTCCGCCACCAACAACAATTAGATCATAAACATTTACCATCTTTTTCTCCAAATTTTATAAATTTTAAGCTTTTTTAACCAGATCAGCCATCAAAAAAGCAAGCTCAAGTGCCTGATCAGCATTTAGTCTTGGATCACATTGTGTTTCATATCTTTGCTCAAGCGAGCTTTCAGTGATATTTAATGCCCCGCCCGTACACTCAGTCACGTCTTGGCCTGTCATCTCAAGATGCACACCGCCAGCTCTTGTGCCCTCAGCTTTGTGAATTTCAAAAAAGCTTCTAACTTCGCTTATTATCTTGTCAAATTCGCGAGTTTTGTAGTTATTTGAGGTTTTTACAGTATTGCCATGCATCGGATCAATACTATAAACGATATTTAGCCCTTCTCGCTTTAGCTCTCTTAAAATTTTTGGCAAATTTTCGCCTATCTTATCAGCGCCCATTCTGATTATCACGTTTAGTCTGCCAGCTTCATTTTCTGGATTTAGCTTATTTGCAAGAGCGACGACATCTTCAGCCTTTGCACTTGGTCCGATCTTTACACCGATAGGATTTTTCACACCGCTTAAAAAATGTACGTGAGCGTCGTTTATACCACGCGTTCTCTCACCTATCCAAAGCATATGAGCCGAGCAGTCATACCACTCACCACTAAGACTATCAACTCTAGTTAAAGCCTCCTCATAAGGCAGTAAAAGTGCCTCGTGAGATGTATAAACCGCGGTTTGATTTATGACTGGCGTATTTGCTGAAGTGATGCCACAAGCTGCCATAAATGAAAGAGTCTTTGTTAGCTCATCAGCTAGTTTTGCGTATTTCTCGCCGATCTCTGGCTTTTTAACAAAGCCTAAATTCCACTTATGCACTTGATGTAGGTCGGCCAAACCGCCTCTTGAAAAGGCTCTAAGTAAGTTCATCGTAGATGCGCTTTGATAATACGCCTCGATCATGCGTTTTGGATCAGGCACTCTTGCCTTTTCGTCAAATTCAAAGCCATTTATGATGTCACCTCTATAGCTTGGAAGCTTAACGCCATTTACCTCTTCAAAATCGCTACTTCTAGGCTTTGCAAACTGCCCTGCTACGCGGCCCACTTTGACCACTGGATAGCCACCAGCAAAGGTTAAAACTATTGCCATTTGAAGTAAAACCTTAAACATATCTCTGATGTTGTTTGCATTAAAATTTGTAAAGCTCTCAGCGCAGTCGCCACCTTGAAGCAAAAATGCCTCGCCATTACAAACTTTTGCAAGTTCTTCTTTTAAACTTCTAGCCTCGCCAGCAAAGACCAAAGGAGGAAGCGATTTTAATTTTTCTTCGACCTCTTTAAGCTCTTTTAAATCTGGGTAATTTGGTTGTTGCAAGATATTAAATTCTCTCCAGCTATCGCGGTTCCAAGTCATTTATTTTCCTATCTTTTTTGCCTTAAATTAGACGCTGATTATATCACGGCAAACTTAAAAAATAAAAGCCATTAATGGGCTATTAAAGATATTTTGCCTACAATCGCTACTTTAAATTTACCCAAAAAGGAGCAGAATTTTTTCATGATAAAAGGCATATTTTATTCGCTTTTGGCATCTGTTTTGTTTAACTGCATCTACTACATGTCAGTGCTCATGAACCCCATCAGCACACAAGCTCTTATTGGATACCGCATGATCTTTGCCATGCCTTTTGTCATCGCCGCCATTTTTTTGTTAAAACAGCAGCGAAATTTCAAATTTTTACTTCTAAAAATAAAGCTAAAACCTAAAATTTTACTAGTTTTGCTTGCTACCTCGCTCATCGTCTCATTTCAGATGTGGCTTTATCTCTGGGCTCCAAGCAACGGATCAGCGCTAAAAGTCTCTATCGGCTACCTCATCATGCCAATAGTCATGGTCCTTTTTGGACGGATATTTTTTAAAGAGCACCTCTCTAAAACAAAGCTAGCCTCGATATTTTTTGCAGCCCTTGGCGTCTTTAGCACAGCTATACTAAGCGGCGGCATCTCGTGGGAGAGCGCTGTAGTTTTTTGCCTTTATCCAGTCTATTTTGCCATTAGAAAGTACTACAACCTTGCAAATTTCTCAAGCTTTGTTATAGAGATAATTTTTATGTTTTTATTCTCATTTTATTTTGCGCTCACAGCCGATATGAACTACGTGATGAGCCAAAATCCAAACATCTACTATCTGCTCATCTTGCTTGGTGCTATCAGCGGCATAGCCCTCATCGCCCAGATCCTCTCAAGCACGCTCGTGCCGATAAATGTACTAGGTTTGCTTACATATTTTGAGCCTATAATGATGCTTTTTGTCTCATTTGCTATCGGCGAGAGACTGGAGAAAAGCTCATACTTTTTAATGATCTGCCTAGCCATCTCGGTCACACTTTTGATGATAGATAGTATAAATTCTATAAAAGGCGACAAAAATACCAAGACTAAATGAGAGCCAAAAAGGCGTTATTCTCGCGCTTAGCGCCTTTTTTATGTGGGGGTTTTTGGCGGTTTATTTCAACCTCTTTAGTAAAGATGTCGATGCTTATGAAATTTTAGCTCATAGGGTCATTTGGTCATTTTTCTTAATGGCTGGAGTGCTTTATTTTAGTGGCAAAATTGGCGAAATTTTTACTTTACTTAAAGATATTCGTTCGCTAAAAATCCTATTTTTGAGTGGCATATTTATCACTACAAACTGGGGCGTTTATGTCTATGCAGTTAGCAATGGCAAAATTTTGGACACAAGCTTGGGCTATTTTATAAATCCCCTAATAAGCATGCTCCTTGGTGTTATCATCTTTAAAGAAAGGCTAAATAAAAGCGGAATTTTAGCCATTTGCATAGTCGTTTTAGCCATTAGCGTACAAATTTATGCCCAAGGCGGATTGCCATTAGTTTCCATTATCTTGCCGCTTTCATTTGGATTTTACGCGGCAGTTAGAAAGATGGCAAAGATTAGCGCATTTAACGGGCTTTTTATAGAGACATTTTTTATGTTCCCATTTGCACTTGCTTACGTTTTTTACATAGCATTTTTAGGTAAAAGCCACTTTGGACTAAACGAGGACTCACTTTTAATGATCGCTTCAAGTATCGTAACCATCGTACCACTTGTCGCTTTTAATGCAGCCGCAACAAGGATAAATTTAACAACGATTGGCTACTTGCAATACATCTCACCAACCATCGCGATCCTTTGTGCGGTCTTCATTTACGGCGAAAATTTAGACGGCTACAAGGTCATCTCGTTTTGTATGATCTGGCTGGCACTTGCGATAATTAGCATAGATAAATTTAGAAAAAGGAGTAAAAATGAATAATGTGACGATTTATTTACTGCTTGCGTTTTTTGCGGCGCTTATTTTATATTTTCAGATACAAAAACTAACCAGAAAGCTCGACGAAGAGGGAGCGGTGCCAGCTTATCAAAAGGCTGCGCAGGAGGTTTTAGAAAATTTAAGCAATGCTGAAAAATATCCAAAATTTTGCAATGTAATATTTAAAAAAATAAACGCCTTAAGGCAAGATATTTTATTTGAAGATGCACTAAATAGTGAGTCTGATAAAGATAAAGCATTAGATATCTTAGAGCAAATAAGAGAAAAACTGGAAACTTTATCAAAGCAAGAAAATTTAAACTGGGAGAGCGAACTCTTTGCGATCTTGGACGAGCTTGATAGCTTTATAAAGATAAATTTCAAAAACGGCGAAGATAGAGCTGAAG
>NZ_PIRR01000044.1:0-11484 GCF_003048555.1 Campylobacter concisus
GTCTTAAAAATTGTATAGTTTTGAATGTATAAAAAATGATTTAAAGTTGAGCAAATTTAATAGTTATTTAAGAAAATAAGGTGGGAAAAACTCCCACCTTAAAAAGCATTACTCTACTTTACCAGATTCCATTCTTTTTTTGTAGATCTCACGAAGTTTTCTTATATCGTTTTTAACTTCGAATACACCATGCCAGTGTGAGTAGTCAGGACCACCCATTAGAGCGCCTTGTCTCATACGACGGCCTTCATGGTGCCACATATGATAGTAGATATCTTGGAATTCATCTTCCCAAGCATCTGCAAGTAGTAAGTTTTTAGCTTTCAACTCTTCAAGCATCTTAGTTGCTTCAGCGTTATAAACGTTATAAAGCTCTACTTGCTTATCACCCATAATGAAGAAGTTATCTGTATGAGTTGATGTATGGCAAGCTTTACAAACTAGCTTCATCTCAGCTCTTGCTGCTTCTGGTCCATTTGGATGACCTGCAAGTGGCGTTCCTATGGTTAGTTTGCCAGTTTTTTCGTAAACAACAGCAGCTTGTTCATCACCAGCTGTTCTTAGCTTACTGCTGACGCCCCATAGGTTCCATTTTAGTCTTCTTGAAACATTGTGAGTTGTTGTTGTTTCACCAACACCACTCATGTGGCAAGCTGCACAAGTTGGAGCTCTAAAGTCTGGTACATCCCATGTATCAGGAGCAGCATCAAAATTCCATTTGTGAGCTTCGCTATTATAGATATGTCCGTGCATTGAGTTGTTAAAGATCTCAATATCTGGGTGATCAGGTCCAAGGTGGCAAGATGCACAAGCAGCTGGTTTTCTAGCTTCAGCTATGCTAAATGTGTGTGCGCTGTGGCATGATTTACATCCGCCTACGCCACCATCAGGATAAACATTACCTATACCGTAGTTTGGCCAAGTCTCTTTTGTAGGTTTGTGATCAGCGTCTAGTTTGATGACGGTTCCGTGGCACTGTGTACAACCAGTAGCGTCTGGAGCCATTTTGTATTCTGGATGATCCATACCTTCATAGTGATACATTAGTTTTACCATCGCAGGGTTAGCATACATTTGCATAGCACCTCTTGCGTGACCACTCTTAACAAATTCTTCAACCTCATTTTCGTGACACTTAGCACAAGTTTTTGGGCTAACTAGCATTGAAACATGGTTGTTAGAATCTTTTGGATGCACCTTAACTGAAGCCATAGGATTATCTGCATTTACAGAGTGGCAATCCATACAACTTACGCCAACGTGAGCGTGGCGACTATTTTTCCAATCGGCAACTATGCCGGGTGTCTCTTTAGCGTGGCACTCAACACAGCTTTTTGATAAGTCTGACATTTTGTGAGCAACTTTAATGTTTTTTACAACATTAAGGTTTAAAGCGTCAGATTTATTTGCATCCATGTTTGCGGCAAAGCCAAAAGACATTAGACAGGCTAATAACATTAGCGACTTTTTAAACATCTCTCCTCCTTACTTGGTTTTATTGTTTTCTTGTTTTTTAATTGCTTCAAATTTATCGATTTGTAGTCCTAAATTCTTGTGGCCAACATGCTCATGGCAGTCAACACATGATTTTTTATTAGGATTTCCAAGAACGAAATAATCTCTATGTGGCAAGAATGATTTACCAGCTTGAATAACATTTTTTAAATTTGAGTGGCAAGTCAAACATCCACTATCATAGACAAAGTGAGATGCATGCTCGCGTTTTTTACGCCAGTCGATCTTGTCTGTATCTGTAAAAAATGTCTTATAGCCATCATTTATCGATACTTTAAGTTTTGTAAGTACATAGGTATAGGCACTTGTATGATTTAGGTGACAGGCTGAACATTCAGCTTTTATGCCAAGCTTGTTATTGCCACCGTGCGCGTCTTCATGATATGCAGCATTCATAGGATCCATCGTGTGACAAATGGTACAGATGTAGCCGCTACCAGTAGCATGAAGTGCATCAGCTATGCCCATAGAAGCGATAAGGCCGATTACAATGCCTATTATCACAGATGACCAAACAAAAAATTTCTTCTTAACTTCAGCCAAATTTTCCTCCTGATTTTATCAATATATCGTAAATTTTTACGAAAATTTTAGACGAATACTATCCAAAAATATATAAATTTTTTCTTTAAGTAAATGAAAATATTTATTTGATATTAACTTTCAATAAGAATAAATTTCTTGTAGTCCACCTACATCTTTTTCCAAAATTTGGTTCTTTTCATCAAGTTTAACTAAACCATTTGTTTTAAATTTATTTAAAATTCTCGAAAAAGTTTCTGGAGTCATATTAAGTATTGATGAAATTTTTGTGTGTTTTAGCTCGTTAAATAAATCTTCATGATCTAAAATAAACCTAGCCACTTTTTCTTCTGAGCTTAAAATTAACTCTTGATGAAGTAGATTTGTTGTGATCCTTATTTTTTCAGACATCGACTTTAAAAATTTCATACAAATTTCTGGTTTTATTAAAAATTCTGCTGCAAATTTTTCATAATTTATCTTTAACACCTCGCCAGATATGGTAAAAATGGCACTAGCTGGGTAGACAATATTTTCAAAATTTACGACTTCAGCTACAAAATTCATAGGAGCTAACTGATGAATAAAAATTTCTTTTCCGTTTGCCGTGGTTTTATAAAGCTTGACAGAGCCGCTTATTAAAAATATTAACCATTTTGGCTCCTCGCCTTCTATAAATAAGAATTCACCCTTTTTATACTTTTTTACGACACTTATGGCTTCAAGTTTGGCTAAATCTTCTTCGTTTAAGCCTTGAAAAAACGGGATTTTCTCTATCATATTTTTAATTACCTTTTTAAAATAAAAAATATTTTAGCATATAAAAATAAGATAAATTTTAATAGATTTTCAAAGGGAATTTCCCCTTTGAATTTATGAAATTATTTTTTAAGTAGATCTCTAATCTCAGTTAAAAGTGCAATGTCGGCTGGAGTTTCAGGCTCTACTGGAGCTGGCTCTTCTTTTGGTAATTTATTTTTAAGTGTATTTAAAGCTTTGATAACGCAGAAAATACAAAATGCGATTATTAAAAAATCAACCATTGTTTGTATAAATGAACCATAGTTTATCGTAACAGCAGGCGCACCTTCTGCTGCTTCTTTTAATGTAAGTTTAAGATCAGTGAAATTTACACCGCCAGTTAAAACGCCAACAACTGGCATAATAACATCGCCAACTAGTGATGAAACGATCTTTCCAAAAGCACCACCTATAACAACACCAATAGCCATATCTATGACATTTCCGCGCATCGCAAATTCTTTAAATTCGCTTATAAAACTCATTGTTTCTCCTAAAAATGTTAAATTTTTGTTCGGATTTTATTCAAGAAATGCTTTGCTTCGGCTAAAAAAATCAAATTACATAACTTTAAATTTATCAAGCTGGTGTTATAATCTAAACTCAAAATTTAACGTAAGGAATGAGCTTATGTATCGTTTTGCACCCTCTCCAACAGGAGATATGCACATAGGAAATTTACGTGCCGCTATTTTTAATTATATTTGTTCTTTACAAGATAAAAGTGGCTTTATTTTACGCATAGAAGATACCGACAAAGAGCGAAATATTGAGGGAAAAGAGAAAGATATCTTAGAAATTTTAAGTAAATTTGGCATAAAGCCAGAGCAAATTTATATTCAAAGCGAAAATTTAAAATTCCACAGGCAGCTTGCATCAAAGCTTCTCATCGATAAAAAGGCCTTTGCTTGCTTTTGCACCGAAGAAGAACTCGAGGCAAAAAAACAAAAAGCAAAAGAGCAAGGCGTGGCATATAGATATGACGGTACCTGCGAGAGACTAAGCGACGCCGAAGTTTTAAACTGCGAGAAGCCCTTTGTCATCCGCATGAAAAAGCCAACACGCACGATGAGCTTTACAGATGCGATCAAAGGCGAGCTAAGCTTTGAGCCAGACGCAGTTGATAGCTTTGTCATCATGAGAGCAGACAAAACACCAACTTACAACTTCGCCTGCGCAGTTGATGATATGCTTGAGGGCGTGACCTTTGTCATACGTGGCGAGGATCACGTGAGCAACACACCAAAGCAAGATCTCATACGAGAAGGCCTTGGCTACACTGGCAAGATGAATTACGCGCATTTGCCTATACTTTTAAATATTGAAGGTAAAAAAATGAGCAAGCGCGAGAACGAATCAAGCATAAAATGGCTCTTTGAGCAGGGATTTTTACCTGAGGCGATCGCAAACTATCTGATACTTCTTGGCAATAAAACTCCAACTGAAATTTTTACGATCGAAGATGCGGTAAAGTGGTTTGATATAACCAAAATTTCACGCTCGCCTGCTAGATTTGACGTGAAAAAGCTTGAGCAGATAAATAGAGAGCACATCAAGCTTGCTTCAAAAGAGCGCATAAAAGAGATCTTTGGCGTGGATGATAGCAAGGTTGAGCTAGTTAAATTTTACACTCAAGAGAGCTCCCTGATGCCTGAGATAAAAGAAAAAGTTGAGGCTATATACTCACCAAAAATAGCTCCAGATGAGTACAAAAACGAATTTGAGATCATCAAAAAAGCAGCTCGTAATTTAAAGGCATGCGAGAGCTTTGATGAGTTTAAAAAAGAGCTTATGAATGCTACAAATTTAAAAGGTAAAAACTTTTTCATGCCACTACGTGCGCTGCTTACAAACGACCTTCACGGCCCTGAGCTAAGCGAGCTCTATCCGCTCATCAAAGATGATCTAGCAAAAATTTTAATCTAGGAGCAAAAATGATACTTTCCACTCTATTTTCAGCGATTGCAAACATTTTGCACCTTATTATCACGGTCTATACTTGGGTTATCATCGCAGCAGCTCTGATTAGCTGGGTCAGGCCAGATCCTAGCTCGCCGGTCGTGCAGCTACTTTATAGGCTAACTGAGCCGGTTTATAGCTTTATTAGACGCTATATAAAAACAAATTTTAGTGGTATCGACTTTACTCCGCTTATCGTACTTTTAGCACTTCAATTTTTAGATCAATTTTTAATAAGGCTTTTGTTTGGTTTTGCTGCGTCACTTTAGTATTCTCTCTCTTGCCTGTGTTGCTCTTTTAGCTAAAATTTACACCTACGAAGAGCTAAAAAAAGAGCCAAAAAGCCTAGCAAAAGACTACTACATCAACCGTCTTATTAACGAGGGCAGCTATACAAAAGAGCAGATCGCAGATCTTTCGCATGATGTATTTAGAAAAGCGGGCCTTGTTCAAAAATCAATCGATAAAATTTTACCTCCAAAAGTGGCTCCTAGCAAATGTCCTGGTGTAAATACAAAAAATATCACCCAGGCAAATCTAACCTGCCAAAATTTGCTAACATCCATTTCTTTTAGCTTAAAGCTTGATAATCACACTCGTGAAATTTTAGCAGCCAATCTTGCAAAGACAAATCCAGAAAAATCAAAAATTTTACTCGTATTA
This sequence comes from Campylobacter concisus, assembly GCF_003048555.1. GTDB lineage: Bacteria > Campylobacterota > Campylobacteria > Campylobacterales > Campylobacteraceae > Campylobacter_A > Campylobacter_A concisus_AO. The sequence continues at coordinate 5,461 of NZ_PIRR01000044.1, forward strand.
AATGAAGCAAATCCGGCTAAAGCTTTTGCAAATTTAAACGATACAAAGAGCTTTTTAGAGCTATTTAACGCCTCTAGCCCGCAAAATAAAAGTATACTTTTTAGCGAAAGTTTTGATGCAAATTTCATGACCAAGCTCTACTCACAAAAGGGCTTTACAAATTTATTAAACGATATTGTTTTTAATAAAAAATATGAAGGCTTTAGGAGAAATTTGCTAAGCATCGATCCAGCTGTCACTGAAAAAAATGACGCTTTTACGCTTGGATTAAATGCAATTTTACTAGGACAAGACGATATCGCTTTTAGTCTTTTTGCAAGAGCCAAGAGCACATTTGAAAGAGCTTGGCAAAGAGATAATGCGACTTTTTGGCAGTACCAGATAAGCAAAAACGAAAGCTTTTTAAAAGAGCTAAGTGCCAGCAAGGACGCGAATATCTACTCACTTTACGCAAGAGATTTGATCGGTGGTGAACCACTTGAGGTCATCGTACCAAGGCCTAGTAAGCAAAATATCGAAAATTTTGACGTAAGCGATCCGTTTTTATGGAACAAAACTGCAGCCCTTGCAAAGGATATGAATGCCACGCAAGCAAGCGAATTTGCGAAGAAATTTTATACAAACGAAAGTATCGGTGCCTATGCATTTTTCATGCAAAAGGCGCATGGCTGGGAGAAGCAGTACTTTTTGATGCCAAACTCGCCTGAGCTTGAAGGCATCAGCACTGAGCGAAAGTCGATGATCTACGCACTTGCAAGGCAAGAGAGCCTCTTTATCCCAAGCGTCGTTTCTACCTCTTACGCCCTTGGTACGATGCAGTTTATGCCATTTCTTGCAAATGCGATCGGCAAAAAAGAGCTAAAAATTCCAAATTTTGATGAGGACGATCTTTTTAAAACTGATGTTGCATTTAAATTTGCAAATCACCACCTAAACTACCTTGATAAATTTCTTTATCATCCGCTCTTTACGGCCTACGCGTATAACGGCGGTATCGGCTTTACCAAAAAAGTCATCACAAGAGATGATATGTTTAAAGAGGGGAAATTTGAGCCCTTTTTATCGATCGAGCTAGTCCCAGTGGCTGAGACTAGAAACTACGGCAAGAAGGTGCTTGCAAACTACGTGATCTATATGGCGCTTAATGGTTCCAATATAAAGATTTCGCAACTTTTCGAAAATTTAACAAAACCGGCTTTGACTGATAAATTTCGAAACTAAGTGCTAGATCATCGCTTTGCTTACTTGGTGCGGTCACTTCATAATAGAGCGCCCAAGGCATCGAAAATCCAGCAAATTTTAGCATCTTATCATTTTCATCAAGCAGCCTTGCATTTGTGGCATTTGAGTCATTATTTACCTTGATATTATTTAGCTCACTAGCGTGCTCTTTTGGATTTATGGCCACCAAAAAGTGCTCTTTGTTCTGGTCTAAATTTGAATTGTAGATCGGATTTAAATAGGTAGCGATGATGAGCGTCCTGTCAGCACCATCAATAATCTCACTTTTGCTCGTGTAAGCTAGAAGCTCATTTTTTAACGGCTCATGCACGATTACTTTTTCACCAGCACAGCCAAATATCATCAAAATGAATACAAAAAACGATATAAATTTACTCATAAAAACTCTTGAATTTCTAAAATTTCTGCCATTTTAGCATTTTAATTTTTAAATTTCACTCATAAATTTTAAAGCCAACATAAGTTATAATCGCGAGAAATTTTAACAAAAAAGGTTCTTATGAAAAGACTTGCTATCGCTTTTTCTGGCCCTTCAAATAGCGGAAAAACGACTCTTATTTTAAAGGTAGCAAAAAAATTTATAGATGATGGTTTGAAAGTCGCGATAGTAAAACACGATCCAGGCGACAAAGCCAAATTTGACGTTGAAGGCAAGGATAGCTTTAAATTTTCTCAAACCGGAGCAGATGTGGTTGTGATGAGTCCGACTAGAACAACTTATTTTTCACAAAATCCACAAGAAATTAGCGATGTCATTAAAATGCTAGGTGAGTTTGACATGCTCTTAGTCGAGGGTTTGAAGACGCTTCCACTACCAAGATTAAGCGTTTTTAAAGATGAAATAGATGAAAAATATCTTAGCTTTTCAGATGCGATCGCAACATACAAAAAACAAATTCCTTACGAGATAAAAAATATAAATTTAGACGATATAGACGCCATTTGTGCGTGGATAATCAAAAATGCAAAGGCTGTATAATGCAAGAATTAAACCAAATTTTTAACACCATAAAAGAGATCGCAAAAGAGATAAGCGAAGTGATAAAATACGCCGATCTTGGCTACACAACTCACGAAAACGCAACCGGCGACACACAGCTAAAGCTTGATGTCAAAAGCGACGAGATCATCACAGCTAAATTTAAGCAGCTTGCCTGCGTAAAAGGACTAATTAGCGAGGAGAAAGAGGACGAGCTTGAGATCAATAAAAACGCTAAATTTATCATCGCTTACGATCCACTTGATGGCTCAAGCTTAGTTGATGTAAATTTTGCCGTTGGCTCGATCTTTGGCATCTACGAAGACGAGGTAAAACCAGAAAAATTAATAGCCGCAGCTTACAGCATATATGGCCCAAGGCTTGAGCTTGTAATTGCTGAGAAAAAGGGCACTTTGCCTAAATTTTATAGACTTGGCAAAGATGGCGAGTTTAAATTTGTAAAAGAGCTTGAGCTAAAAGAAAAAGGCAAGCTAAACGCCACGGGAGCCACGCAAAAAGGCTGGAGCCAAACGCATAGAAATTTTATAAACGAGCTATTCAACCAAGGCTACAGACTAAGATACTCAGGTGCGATGGTGAGCGATTTGCATCAAATTTTACTAAAAGGTGGCGGTCTTTTTAGCTACCCAGCAACGAGCGATCATCCAAATGGCAAGCTAAGAGTAGTCTTTGAGGTGTTGCCATTTGCCTTCATATATGAAAACGCAAAGGGCTCAACGACAAACGGCAAAAATCAAACACTTTTTGATATAAAAATAGAAAAAATTCACCAAACAACGCCATGCTTCTTTGGCTCACGTGATGAAATTTCTCTTTTGCATAAATTTTACGAGCAAAAATAATGCAAGAAGCACAAGCAAACGAGCCACTTGACGCATTTGAACTAGTCTTAAAGCAAAAAGCAAAAATTTTGCAAGAGTGCCAAAGCCAAAAAGAGCAAAAAAGCTGCTTTAACTGCGAAGTATTTTTTGACTGCGAGACAAGAAAAGAATACGTAAACAGCTGCTATAACTCGATGTCAAAAGGCAATACTGGCAGCGATGGCGGATTTGATTTTTAAAATTAAAGGAAAAATATGAAAGAAAAAGCTTATATAACGACCCCAATATACTATGTAAACGACGTGCCACACATTGGCCACGCATATACGACCATCATCGCCGATACACTTGCTAGATTTAACCGCTTGCAAGGCAAAGAGACCTACTTTATGACGGGCACAGACGAGCACGGACAAAAGATCGAGCAAGCAGCTCGTGCTAGAGGCAAGACTCCAAAAGAGTACGCCGACGAGATTAGCGCTAAATTTAGGTCACTTTGGGATGAGTTTGAGATAAGCTATGATCATTTTATAAGAACGACCGACGAAGAGCACAAGCAAACCGTGCAAAATGTCTTTGAAAAGATGCAAGCAAATGGCGATATTTACAAAGGCGAATACGAAGGCTTTTACTGCGTTAGCTGCGAAACTTTTTTTAACCAAAGAGACCTACTAGAAGACAATCACTGTCCAGACTGTGGCCGCGTGACGTCTTTAGTCAAAGAAGAGAGCTACTTTTTCAAGCTTTCAAAATATGAAGACGCGCTTTTAAAATGGTACGAAAATGACGAGCTTTGCGTTATCCCAAAGGGGAAGAAAAACGAGGTCGTAAGCTTTGTAAAAGGTGGACTAAAAGATCTTTCGGTAACCAGAACGAGCTTTGACTGGGGCATAAAGCTACCAAAGAGCGCAAATGACGACAAGCACGTTATGTACGTCTGGCTTGACGCGCTTATAAACTACCTAACAACACTAGGATATTCAAGAGATGACGCTAGAATGGATCTTTGGCCATACACTACTCACATCGTTGGCAAGGATATTTTACGCTTTCACGCAGTTTACTGGCCGGCATTTTTGATGAGTCTTGGCTTACCGCTACCAAAACACGTAGCAGCTCACGGCTGGTGGACCATAAATGGCGAAAAGATGAGCAAAAGTAAGGGTAATGTTATAAACCCAAGAGAGGTCGCAAACGCTTATGGACTTGAAAATTTCAGATACTTTTTGCTTAGAGAAGTGCCGTTTGGACAAGATGGCGACTATAGCCAAAAAGCATTGATCGAGCGTATAAACTCAGAACTTGGCAACGGACTTGGCAATCTGCTAAGCCGCATTGTTGGAATGAGTGCAAAGTATAGCGACTATAAAATCGACTCAAAAGATGTACTCAAATTTCATAAAGTCGAGATTGATGAGGCGAAGGGCTGCCTTGATGAGGCTATTAAAAATTTAGAAAATTTAGCGACGAACCGCTATTTAGAGGATCTTTGGAAGGTCGTAACGCTTGCAAATGCAGCCGTTGCGAAGTATGAACCATGGTCACTTGTAAAAGCTGGCAAAACTGACGAGGCAAACGCGCTTGTGGCACTTTGCGCAAATTTACTTGCAAAAGTGGCGATACTGCTTAGTCCAGCCATGCCAAAAACTTGTGCTAAGATAGCTGACACGCTTGGCTTTAGCATAGACACAGCTTCTTACGAGAATCTTATCTTAAAAAATGAAATTTCAAATTTTGTAGCAAAAGCTACCGAGCCACTTTTCCCAAGAATAGAAAAAGAGCTAATGAGCGAGGCAAATGAGCCAAAGGTTGAGGTAAAAGCTGAGCCAAAAGAGAATAAAAAAGGGGACGAAATCATTAGCATTGATGACTTTGCAAAGGTGGTGATAAAAGTAGGCGAAGTGCTCGAGTGCGAGAGAGTCGAGGGTAGTGAGAAGCTGCTTAAATTTAAGATAGATCTTGGCGAGGAGCAGCCACGTCAAATTCTTTCTGGTATCGCTAAATACTACGAGCCTAGCTCGCTTGTGGGCAAACAAGTTTGCGTTTTAGCAAATTTAAAAGAGCGAACGATGATGAAAAAATATGTCTCCCAGGGCATGATATTAAGTGCATCTGATGGCTCATTAACTCTACTTGGCACACAAGGCAAAGTAAAAAACGGTGCGATCGTTGGCTAAATGACAATAGAAAATTTAACACGCCTAATAAATGCCGAGGCTCTAAACGCACCAACAATAACTAGCGTAAGCGAGTTTGTTTTCGAGCTAAAGCATGTAAGACGTGGCTTTGCGTATATTTGCTTAAACGCAAACGATAGCGACATAGAAACAGCGATTAAACAAGGCGCATACGCCATAATTAGCGAAGATAATGTGCCAATTATCGATAAAGAGATCGCCTTTTTAAAAGTTAGTAGCTTACAGACCGCCATGATAAAACTCATGAGATTTGAGGCTACTCACAAAGATCTAAAATTTTGCGCCGTAAATCCTTTTATAAATGACTTTTTAGAAAAATCAAAGCTTGGCTCTAACGCACACGTCATGTCAAAAAATATTACTGAGCTTTTTAATCAAATTTTTCACGCAAAAGTCTTTGATATCTTTTTTGGCGATGATACAAGAACACTTCAGCGAATATCGCCTCTTTTTGAGACCATTTACACAGATACAACTATACACGAGATAAATCCAAGCTCGATCTTTTTTACAAACACAGTCTTTAAACAAACATACTATCAAAACTTAAACATACCACGAGTTTTTGCTGGAATGTTTTATGGGCTTTTAAAATTTCTTGATAGCAATAAAATTTCATTTAAGCCTTACGAAGGTAGGATTCACGGGCATTTTGACCCGATTTTTATAGATAAAAATTTTATTCCTACTAGTTTTGGAAACAGCTTTAGAGCCATAATTACTGAAAGCGATGAAGATTTATTCATAAGCCAAAGTATATTTT
>NZ_PIRR01000045.1:0-11223 GCF_003048555.1 Campylobacter concisus
ATGTATAAATATGTATAAAATTAATAATATTGAATAAAGAATTTAAGACGAATCCAAAATAAGAATTTAAACTAAAGCAATCCATGAAAATAGTTTAAAGACAAAGTGATGGCTATATTTTATGTAGTTAGGTTTTTTATATTTAATAGGTAAAAACACAACAGACAAAAAATTAAATTACTTGCTGATAAATATTTTTTTGAAATATTATTTTGAGAGAATATCTAGCCACATAAGAGTAGCTAGATAAGGAAAATTTCTAAAAATTTTAGATTTTTAAAAGCTCAGCCTCTTTCTCTTTTACAAGAGTATCGATTTTTGCAGTGTAGGTGTCAGTTATCTTTTGAACCTCATCCTGCCCCTTTTTGCTCTCGTCCTCAGTTATAGCTTTATCTTTTTCAAGCTTTTTGACTTCATCATTTGCGTCTTTTCTTACGTTTCTTATACTGACTTTGGCTTTTTCTCCCATTGATTTTGCATGCTTTGCATTTTCTTGGCGTTGCTCGACGGTCATCGGTGGGAAAAATAGCTTAACGCTCTCGCCGTCGCTGTTTGGATTGACGCCGATATTTGCGGCTTGGATAGCTGATGAGATCGCTTTTATCATACTCTTTTCCCAAGGCGTGATAGCAATAGTCGAAGCATCGCTTGTAAGAACAGTAGCTACTTGGTTAAGCGGAGTTGGTGAGCCGTAATAATCAACCATTACGTGATCTACGATGTTAATGTTTACCTTGCCTGTTCTTAGCGTTGTAAAATCACGTTTTAGTGAAGCAATAGCTTTTTCGCAGCCCTCTTTTTGTGTTTCGTAAATTTTATTTAGCATTAATGTCCTTTATTAGAAGTTTTGTACTTCGTTGATGATCTACTTTTAGTGATATTAAAACCTTGCGTTTATCGAGTGGTGGGTTAAATTTACACTCAAAAACGCCATTTGCCATAGGTACTTTTTTAAAGCCGTCAAAGCCAGTCATGAAAAAACTACCTTCGCTAGCATTTGTATCAGTTTTTATAATGAGTTTGTCTATTGCATTATTTTGTGGATAGCTATCTGGAAATATCCACTGGGCATTTAAAAATTTGCTATTAAAAGTTAGTGCTATTTTGGTACCGTTCATTACTGGTGTTCTATAAAGATCGTAAACATCACTCTTGTCTGAAACCGCACCTGAGTTTTGATTTAAAAGTGCTAAAAAACCAAATTCTTTTGCCAAAGAGACAACTCTGTCATCGATCTCGCCGTATGGCACTGCGAAATATTTTGGCTTATAGCCCATATGTTTTTCAAAGGTCTCTACACCCTTTTGAAAATCCTCTCTTAATGCCTCATCGCTAAGCTTCGTCATCCTTGGATGAGCGTACGAGTGGTACCCAATCTCGCCATAAGCCTCAAGTTCTTTAATCTGATCAAAATCCAAATAATCGCCATATTTATTTGCACTGGCTTCCACATAAAGCATTAGTGCAAATGGATAGTTGTACTCTTTAAATACACTAAGGGCCTTGTCATAGAAGCTTTTATAACCATCATCTACAGTGATGACGATCCAGTTATCAGGTATTTTTTCGCCAGCATTTACAGCATCGACTAGCTTTGAGAGTTTGACGACTTCATAGCCATTATTTTTGAAATATTCAAACTGCTCTCTTAAATTTTTAATAGAAATATCAGTGCTTGTATGTCTTGGATCGTCAAAGCGATGATAGACTAAAATATGAGCGTCTGCTAAAGCAAATGTTAGCGTCAAGAATGACGCTAAAAGTGTTTTTATCATTGTTATTTTGCTGGAGTTTGTGGTGCACTAGGAGCTGATGGTACGTCGTTTGACTTTGGTATGACTAGAGATTTACTATCGACGCTATCAACGATAGAGCGTTTTAGATCTTTATTGTAGAAGTATCCAAGTGCAAGTGTATTTAAGATAAATAAAATACCTACGATAAAAGTAAATTTAGCTAAAAATCCAGCTGGTCCTTTTGCTCCAAAAAGGCTCTCGTTGCTTCCGCTGTATGCTCCAAGACCGATAGATGAGCTCTTTTGAAGTAAAACTGCGATCGTGATAACGACAGCTAAAACAAATTGCAAGATTAAAAATATTAAACTCACGAAATTTCCTTTAAATTTTTTAAAAATAATAGTTTGCGATTATACAAGAAAAGATTTAAATTTTTAGTTAAAGTTCTTTTTCAAGCTCATAAAGCTCGTATCTTATGCTTTTAAAAAGCTCGGCTCGCTCTAAATTTATAAGTTTAAAGCACTCTTCAAGCACTCTTGCGCTTTCTTGTGCGCGCTTAAAATTTGCAGTGATTATCTCATCTAAATTTTCTCTAGCTTGCTCGCTTTTTGTGCTAGTTTTTAAAACGTCGTTTTGAGAATTTCTAAATTTTAAAAATTCTTTTTGCGGGATCTTTGCCTTGTGGCGGAGGGATTTTATCTTATAGGCGAGCTTGGCGTCATCAAAGACATATCTTTTTATATCTTCAACGACGCGAAGCCCTTCTTTTAGCCTATTTAGATTCGCATCTATCACTCGGTAGATGCGCTCGTCATTATTCATTTCTATTAAAAATGCCTAAAATTTGTAGTAATGATGTAAATAAATTTACAAAATCAAGATACAAAGCAACTGCACCCTCTACTGGCGTCTCGTAGTTGCCACGGATGATATTTTGTGTATCAAAAAGTATGTAAGCGCTAAATAAGATCGATGAAATACTTGCGATTACAAGTTGGAACATCGTGCTTTTAACGAAAATGTTGATGATCGCTGCTACAACGATAACTATCAAAGTTATAAATAGCATCTTACCCATCGTTGTAAAGTCGCGTTTTGTATTCATCGCAAAGACGCTTAATGCACCAAAAGCAACTGTCGTCAAACCAAGTGCTTGAGCTACGATACTAGCACCACTTGGCATAGCAAGGATCGCTGAAAGTAGCGGAGTTAGCGTAAGACCACTTACAAATGTAAATGCAAAAAGAAGTATTAAATTTAATCCCTCTTTGCGTTTAGCTGCCATTAGCCCAAAAAGTAGGACAAACTCAAGTATCACAAGTCCCCAAAACAAAAATCTATTTGCCACAAAAACACCAGCGATGCTAATGCCTACATAAGCGCCAGCAGTAGCTGAAAGTAGTGATGCTGCAAAAAGTTGATAAGTTTGTTTTATAAAAGTACTTAGTGAGCTTTGAGAATACGCAAGTTCTTCTTGATTTTGTTTTGCGTAGTTCCTATCATACAGACTCATTTTATCTCCTTATGAATTTTTGAATGAGTTTAGCCTAAAATAATTAAACAATGAATAAAAAGAATTTTAATAAATTATATTAGTTAAAAATTTATATATTAAAGTATTTTTTAGATTAAATAAAAGTTGCTATAATCGCGTAAAAATATAAAAAATGGAGATAAATTTCTATGGATGACTCGCTACTTGAAGGTGCGGTAAAATTTATGGAAGATGGCTTTTTGGAGCATGAAGAGCTCTTTAAAAGTCTACAAAATAGACAAGACCCACATACCCTTTTTATATCCTGTGTTGATTCAAGAGTAGTACCGAATTTGATAACAAACTGCCTTCCAGGCGAGCTTTTTATGGTGCGAAATATCGCAAATATCGTGCCACCTTATAGAGTGAGCGAGGAATTTTTGGCAACGACTTCGGCTATCGAATATGCATTAGAGCTTTTAAATATCAAAAATATCATTATTTGCGGACACTCTGACTGTGGCGGATGTGCAGCGCTTTATATGGATGAAAAAAAGCTCAAGACCACGCCAAATGTTAGAAATTGGATAAAGCTAATAGAGCCGATCAAGCGAGAAGTACTTAAATTTACAAGCGACGATCCAGCAAAGATGGCGTGGCTAACTGAGAGATTAAATGTGATAAATTCGATCGAAAATATAATGACTTATCCAAATGTAAAAGAGGAGTATGAAAGAGGAAATCTTCAAATTTATGGCTGGCACTACATTATAGAAACCGGCGAAATTTTCAGCTACGATTTAAAAGAGGGCACGTTTAAACTTCTAGCGGATAAAAGGGGTGAAAATGCGTAAAATTTTAACCATCATCTTGCTCTCATTTATAATGCTTTTTGGTGCTGAAAATAATAAAACACAAGAAGAAAATATACTAAGCCTAACAAATCAAATTTTAACTTTAAATAATCAAATCCAAATCATAAAAGCACAGCAAAAAGATACAAACTCAACAAAAGCTGATAACTCAAATTTAGCTGGACTTCAAAAGAAAAAAAATGACCTTTTGGAAAAAATTCCACTATATGTTATGCAGATTGAGGTAACTCAAAACGATATTGATAAATTTATTTTACAAAAAAATAATTTAGAAAAAAAAGTAGCTAGATTAGAGAAGCAATCAAACAAAGATGCTTACGTTCAAAGCGCTATTGAGCTTGAGAAAATGAAGATAGATTATGCATACTTCTCAGCTTTAATTAATCTTGAAGAGATATTTAAAAAAGGTGCTAAAGCAAACTCTATAAAAGAGGTGATAGATAACGGACTTTTAAATTTACAAACAAATTCTTACGTCAGTATAAAGGAGCTAAAAGATTCGCTAAATGAGACTTCAAGCTCTTACGATAACGCATTTGCAGAGCTTGATCTAAAAAAAGAGACTGATGAGGAAATTTTAATCTATCTTAAAAATAATGCTGATCTTCTAAGCTCAAGCATGATCTTATCAGAGCTAAATTTAGTCGATACGGTCGAATATATAAATAAGCTAACTTCTATAAATTCGGCAAAATTTAACGTTGGTAAGATCGTAGTTATAATCGTAGTATTTTTATTTTTTGTCTCACTTACAAGAATTCTCGCCAAGCTTACATACTGGCTTATGTCGCTTATTGCATCAGGCGAAGGCGTAAAGGAGGCAAAGGATCAGATAGTAGATATCGTTAAAAAGCCTATCTCTGCACTTCTTATCATTTATGCGCTAAATATTTGTATAGGTGTTGGCTTTTATCCAGTACCAGTGCCACTAACTCTAGCAAATATATTCTCTATCGTCTATATAGTCGCATTTTCATGGCTTGTTTTAACTATCCTAAATGGTTATGGCATAGTAATAATCGATAAAATCGCTCAAAAGAGTAGACGAAAAGAGGTCGTAAATTTAGTTTTAAAAGTAGTCTATGTAATTGTATTAATAATTGCACTTTTACTAATTCTTCAAAAGCTTGGCTTTGATATATCAGCGCTCATAGCTTCACTTGGTATCGGCGGTCTTGCTGTTGCATTTGCTGCAAAAGACATTATCGCAAACTTCTTTGCATCTGTTATGATGCTCTTTGATAACTCATTTTCGCAAGGAGATTGGATAGTTTGTGGTGATATAGAGGGCACTGTTGTTGAGGTTGGCTTTAGAAAGACGACTATTAGAAGCTTTGATAATGCTTTAATCTTTGTGCCAAACTCAAAACTGGCAAGTGATCCTGTTAGAAACTGGAGCAGAAGAAAGGTTGGTAGACGTATCAGAATGCTAATTGGCATTGAGTATGGAGCGACAACTGATGAGATTAAAAAATGTGTAGATGACATAAAAACTATGTTGATAAATCATCCAGATATTGCCAAAAGTGAGGATATAACAGCAAAGAAAAAAGGGCTAAAATATAGACAAAGTATAGTTTCGGTTGATGATTATGCTGGGTATAAATCAAATTTATTTGTCGTGGTTGATGATTTTGCAGATAGCTCGATAAATATCTTAGTTTATTGTTTTGCAAAGACTATCGTTTGGGGAGAATTTTTAGATGTCAAGCAAGATGTAATGCTAAAGATTATGGATATTTTAAAGCAAAATGGTCTAAATTTCGCATTCCCAAGCCAAAGCTTGTATATTGAAAGTGTCAAAGATAAAATTTAAGGAGAAAACAATGAGTGATGATTTTGACTATGAAGAAGTAGAAGAAGACTACTCTGAATTTAATGACGATGAGGACGATAGTAGCGATAGTTATGACTATAATTACGATGAAAATGACTACAACTACGAAGATAGTGACGAGGATGAGGATAGTTACGACTCTTATTAAAAATACTTAATGAAATTTAATGGAATAAATTTACAGGGAGTTTTATTTGACACACGATTTTGTAGATCAAAGTAGTTATAAAGCGATCGATGATATCTATAAAACGATATTAGACGTTATGATAGCTGCGAATGCACTATCTTTGTTGCTTTTTATGATCATAGCTACACCACTACTTTTTATGTGCTTATTATTTATAGCAGCTGGAATATTGCTTAGAATAAAATTTGACATAAAATATAGAGTATTAATATCCCTTGCATTTCACCTAAATATCATATTGCTTGTTACTATTATTGTTACTACTATGGGTTGGAATACTGGAATTTGGATAATACTTGTTGGTGTAATTTTTATAAACTACTTCCTAGCGTTTGATTCAAAGAGTCTTACTTATATAATGGCATTTTTAGAATTAATCTTGCTTATACTTCTTTATTTTATTCACAAAGATGAGGCACCGCTGATCCCATCGGCTATACGAGGGGCGATAGTTATATGCAGTATTGTTTTTGCTTTTTTTATTGTTTTAAGACTTTCAATGTTTGCAGATATCATCACTTCTAGTGGATATCAGCAAATAAGAAAAGAGACGGAAGAGCTTGAAAAAGACTCAAAGCATGATTTTTTAACTGGTCTTTTAAATAGAAGAACAATAGAAAAAACTTTAAGATTTGAACTAATTGCCAACAAGGAAAGAAGTGGTAATACAAATTTAGTCATAATGCTAGGCGATATTGATAATTTTAAAAAAATAAACGATACATACGGGCATGACTGCGGTGATGAGGTCTTAAAAGATGTAGCCAGCGCTTTAAAGAAATCATTTAGAGGCAAAGACTATGTTTGCCGCTGGGGCGGAGAAGAATTTTTGATAATCTTGCCCGATACAAAGATAGAATTTATCCACGAAGTGAGTAAAAGGCTTAAAAAACAGATAAATAACGCAAAACTTCCAGATAAAACTCCAGTTACTATGACCTTTGGCATGCTAATATGTGCAAATGGTATTGAGGTGGATTTTGAGCAAGCCATAACTTTAGTAGATAAGCTGCTTTACGAAGGCAAGCAAAATGGCAAAGACCGCATCGAATTAGAAATTTTAAAAAAGGGCTCGGATGCGTAGAATTTCACTCTATACGGCTCAAAAAATCATCATATTTTCAATATTATTAACTCACGTCTGTTATTTTTTTATCTTTTTATTTATGAAAGAAGAAATTCTAGCGGTTATGAATGTATTTTCGGTGGCAACCTATCTTTTTCTTTTAAGGCTTATTTACGATAGCCCTGAAAATAACAAGATAACAATGCTTATAGTCCAGCTTGAAATTTTATTTCATGCATTAGTTTGTATGCTGACACTTGGATGGGGATATGGATTTGGATTATTGTTTTTAGCATCGTCGCTAATACTATTTTTTACTTCATTTACCTATAAATTTTTTAACTACATAATAGTTGCAGTGCAAATAATTTTATCTATAGCCTGCTATGTATATTTAGATGGTCAGCCTGTAAAAGATTTTGACGGCTTTAGAGATCTACTTTTTGTTTTTAACTTAAGTATGGTTTGTATATTTTCGGTTGTTGTTTCGTACCTTTTAGAGAGCTCAAATTTATTTATATTTTTAAGTATCTTAGAGGAAAAAGAGATGGCTGAAAATATCTTAAATCACGATCCATTAACAGGGCTTTTAAATCGCACTTCAATGCAGAAAATTTTAAGTCAAAACGATCTTTATAAAAATAGGGACTTTGCTATCGTTATGTGTGATATCGATAACTTTAAAAAGATAAACGATACCTATGGACACGGCGCAGGAGATGCTGTTTTAAAAAGCTTATCAAGCATATTTAAAAATACATTTAGAGATAAAGATAGAGTAGCTAGATTTGGCGGAGAAGAATTTTTAGCAGTCGTCTTGGGCGTAAAAAAAGACGCAGCTGTAAGTATCGTAGAGCGTGTTAGAGAGACTTTGAGTAAAAATATAGTTGAGTTTGAAAACATAAAGATCAACGCAACTATGACTTTTGGAGTAGTTGCTCATGATGGTACGGGAGAATTTAGCTTAGAAAAGATGATAAAACAAGCTGATAATCTACTTTATGCTGGTAAGCGAAGTGGTAAAAATATCGTTATGAGTGCGGATTACGATCCAAAAGCATAAATTTAGAGGCAAGAGCCTCTAAATTTTAATGTCCATACATTATGTTTGGCAACCAAAGAGAAATTTGTGGTATATAAGTAACCAAGATAAGGCCAAAGAATAAAGTAAGTGTCCACGGCAAGCATGCCATGATGACCTCTTTTAGATTCATATTTGTAAGACCGCTTGCGACAAATAAATTCAGTCCAACAGGTGGAGTCACCATACCTATCTCCATATTTACAACTAAGATAATGCCAAAATGTATCGGATCTATGCCAAGTTGCGTTGAAATCGGAAGCAATAGTGGCACCATGATCATGATGACGCTTGAAGGCTCCATAAACTGACCCATGATAAAGAGCAGGATATTTACAAATATCAAAAATCCTATCATGCCGATATTTGCGTCAAGTATCATTGATGCGATCGCTTGAGGGATCTGCTCGCTAGTTAGCAAATATGCAAAAACAACGGCATTTGCTATGATGAAAAATATCATAGCTGTTGTAAGAGCCGAGTCTAGGCAGATATCCCAAAGATCTTTTATCTTTATATCTCTATAGATAAAAAGCGAGATAAATAACGCATAAACGGCACTTGCCGCAGCAGCTTCAGTTGGAGTAAAAATTCCTCCATAAATTCCGCCGATGACCACAACGACGATCAAAAGCGCCCAAAATGCTTTGGCAAATTTCTGCACTCTTACTTTAAATGGCTCAGCCTTAGTTGCTTTAAAGCCAAGCTTTTTTGCGCCAACATAAGTTTGAACAAGCATAAAAGCGCCGAGCATAAGACCAGGTACAACGCCTGCCATAAAAAGCTTACCGATACTAACCTCAGCAGTTACGCCATAAACTATCATAACAACTGAAGGCGGGATCAAAATTCCAAGTGAGCCGGCCGTTGTTATGCCGCCAACTGCGTACTCTTTTGGATAGCCAGCCTCTTTTATTGCTGCAAACATAATCGAGCCAATAGCTACAACCGTCGCAGGCGAGCTTCCAGATACCGCTGCAAAGATGATGCAGGCAAATATCGCACTCATAGGCAAACCACCTGGTAAGTGTCCGACCATAGACTTTGCAAAGTCGATGATACGTCTTGCTGAACCGCCTTTACTTAGTAAATTTCCGGCCAAGATAAACATCGGTATCGCCATTAGCGAAAATTTATTGATACCATCAAATATAAGCTGTGGGATCGTAGCGATGTCTATGTCTGTAAAAAATATCATCGTTAAAACGGTGCTAGTTCCCAGCGAAACAGCTACAGGCACGCCTATTAGCATTAGTGCAAAAAGTAGGATAAATAAAAATGCTATTGTCATCTTTTTCTCCTTAATCTTTGACTACGCTACCATGAGCTAGCTCATGTGCCTCGTTACTCACAACGTTTTCAGCAGGCGTTAGAGCTACTTTTATGGCTTTTTCGGTTGAGCGGTAGCTAGCTGTAACGAAGGCTATTGGAAGCACTACCATAGGGACCCATTGAGGTATGCCAAGGTCTATTATCATCTGCTCGATCTCGTGAAGAATTTGTAGATAATCAATCGAATAGACTGCGATAAATAACAAAAATACAGTAGTTAGTACATGAGAGAAGATTAAACACGCTTTTGCAAGGGCTGGTGGAAATTTTTCCACCAAAATAGTTACACTGACGTGAATGCCCTTATTAAAGCCGTATGCCGCGGCAAAAAACGCCGACCAGATAAAAAGATAGTTTGATAGCTCGCTCGCCCAAGACCAGCTTTTATCGAAAAAATATCTAGCCATAACATTTGCAAAGGCTAGCAATGTTCCACTTGCGAGCCCAACTACTGCGATAGTTTTATTTAGTGAGGCTATCGCTATATCAAGGACATTAAAAAAACTCTTCATTATTTTGTCCCAAGAGTCTTTTCTATGAGGTCTTTGCCGATAACATCATAAAATTTAGGATAGATTGATTGCATAACCTTCTGCCACTCAGCCTTTTGTGTATCATCGATCTTATAAATTTCTAGTTTTTTACTAGCAGCGATGTATTTTTCAAGCTCAGCTATGACGTGAGCGTCCTCTTTTGCTGTCTCTTCTCTCTCAAAAGCTGTTGCTTCGCTTAGAGCTTGTTTTACATTTGCTTTTAGATCATCTGGTAGCTTGCTCCAAAATTTATCGCTCATAACGACTAAATAGCCCAAATATCCGTGACTTGAAAGTGTAAGCGAGCTTTGAACTTCGTGAAATTTTGAGTTATAGAAATTTGAAAGTGGGTTTTCTGTCGCATCAACTACGCCTTGTTGAAGTGCAGAATAAACCTCTGAAAATGGCAGAACTTGTGGGTTACCACCAACTACTTTAATTTGTTCTTCAAGTACCTTTGAGCTTTGGATTCTAAATTTTTGTCCTTTTGCATCTTCTGGTACAAGAACTGGCTTTTTGCTTGAGCTAAAGTGCTTAAATCCAGCATCCCAATAATCAAGTGCCACAAAGCCTTTTTTTGTAACAAGGGCTTTTAGCTCCTCGCCAACCTCGCCATCTTGGACCTTATGAAGGTGCTCTGCGTC
This sequence comes from Campylobacter concisus, assembly GCF_003048555.1. Classification (GTDB taxonomy): domain Bacteria; phylum Campylobacterota; class Campylobacteria; order Campylobacterales; family Campylobacteraceae; genus Campylobacter_A; species Campylobacter_A concisus_AO. The sequence goes on from NZ_PIRR01000045.1 coordinate 10,769, forward strand.
TTTAAAGATGAAAGGCAGGTCAAATAGCTGAAACTGCGGCACAATAGGCGTAAATTTTGAAAAACTTGGAGCTGCCATTTGGACGTTGCCAAGCTTTAGTGCGCCAAAAACTCTATCATCATCAAGTAACTGCGCTGATGGGAAGACTTGAACTTTTAGTTTACCGCCACTTAGCTCCTCAGCACGTTTAGCAAAAAAGTCAGCTGCCTTGCCTTTTGGTGTAGAAGCTGCAACAACGTGAGCAAATTTGATCGTATAGACCTTGTCTGCACCAAATGCTAAGCCACTGATGGCACAAGTAAAAAGTAAAGCTTGTAAGAATTTCATCTTTTATCCTTTGTAATGGTTTTGTTAAACGCATTATAAATTTCAAAAATAAAATTTTAGAAATTTTGTTTCGTAAATTCACAGCTATTTATTTTTATATGTGTATTTTAGTAACAAATGTGCTCTTA